>JBGPLW010000091.1:0-9270 GCA_041486645.1 Gaiellaceae bacterium
GGGCAAGACGACCACGGTCGAGATCCTCGAGGGCTACCGCAGCCGCGATGCCGGCGAGGTGAGCGTGCTCGGTCACGACCCGCAGAGCCCGGGCCGCGACTTCCGGCAGCGCATCGGTGTCGTGCTCCAGCAGTCGGCGCTCTGGCCGAACTTCACGGTACGCGAGACACACAGGATCTTCGCCGGCTACTACGAGCAGGCGCGCGACGTCGACGAGGTGATCGAGCTCGTGGGACTGGCCGACAAGCGCGACGCGCGCGTGAAGACGCTTTCGGGTGGCCAGAAGCGGCGGCTCGACCTCGGCGTCGCGCTCGTCGGCGATCCGGATCTCGTGTTCATGGACGAGCCGACGACCGGCTTTGACCCCGCAGCGCGACGGGCAGCGTGGGAGATGATCCGCTCGCTGCGGTCGCTCGGCAAGACGGTGCTGCTGACGACGCACTACCTCGACGAGGCGGAGCAGCTCGCGGATCGCGTCGCGGTCATGCGCGAGGGCCGCATCGTGAAGATCGGCCCGCCGCGCGAGCTCACGACCGCCGAGCGCGAGGTCCAGATCCGCTACCGCCGTGACGGCGAAGAGATCGTCATCCCGACGAGCGAGCCGACGCGCGTGCTCAACGAGCTGACCTCGGAGGCGCTCGCCCGCGGTGAGGAGCTCGAGCGGCTCGAGGTGCGGCGGCCGACGCTCGAAGAGGTCTACCTCTCGCTGCTCGACGGCGAGGCCGACGCCGAATGAGGGTCTTCGTCCACGAGCTGCGCGCGCAGCAGCTCGCGTTCTGGCGGAGCAAGGAGGCGGCGCTCTTCATCTTCCTCTTTCCGATGCTCCTCTTCGTCCTGCTCGGCTCCATCTACAGCGGGACGATCTACGGGGTGCCGGCGCCCCAGGCGCTCCTTGCCGGCCTCGTCGGCTACGGCTGCGCGAACACCGCGTTTGCGGGCCTCGCGCTTCAGCTTGTCGGTCGGCGCGAGCTCGGGATCCTCAAGCGGCTGCGCGCGACGCCGCTACGTGCGACGACATACATCGCCGCGACGCTCGCCTCGACGCTGATCGTCTTCGCACTCCAGACGGTCGCGCTCTTCGTGATCGGCCGCCTCGCGTACGGGACGCCGTTTCCGAGCGCGATCGGCTCGCTGATCCTCGCGGTGATCCTCGGCGCCGCGTCGTTCGCGGCGCTCGGCGTTGCGACGGCATCCCTGATCCGCTCGGCCGAGGGCTCGTCCGCAGTGGTCAACTTCATCCTGCTGCCGATGGCGTTCCTCACGGGCTCGTTCGGGCCGACCCGTCACTACCCCGCGTTTCTGCGGGCGATCGGCGATGTTCTTCCCCTGAAGTACTTCATCGAGATCATGAACGCCGTCTATCTCAGGAGCGAGGGCGTGTGGACGCAGCCGACGGCGATCGGCGTCCTTGCGGCCTGGGGCGCAACCGGACTGGTCGTTGCGGCGTTGAAGTTCCGATGGGAGCCACGGGAGGGATGACCGAGCCGTCGATCGCTTTCCGCGTGCGCGAGCGCGAGGGGCCGGCGCTCGAGGTGCGCGTGAACTTCGGCGTCTTCGCCGGGCGCAACGCGACCGAGGCGGAGATCGACGATCTCGCGCGCTCGCTCAACGACGTGGTCGAGTCGTTTGCGATCGTCGCCGAGGAGCGGCACGAGTTCGGAGGCTCGGTCCAGGCGTCAGTGCGGCAGATCGTGATCGAGGTCGGTGACGACCATGTGGGAGAAGATCCCGACCTACTGTGCGAGCGCATCGTCGCGCGGGCCGAGCAGTGGGCCTCGGACTCCATCCGCTCTCGCTCCAACCTCGGCGAGCTCGGCTCCGAGATCTAGCACACGCCTGCGGCCGTGAGCCGCATGCGTTGACCGCTGGCCGCAAGAGAGGGAAGATAGGCAGCGGCGTCGGCGACGTCACGGAATGCCGCTTCGTTTCCCCTATCCGATTCCGATCCCGAAGCTCTGCCAGGTCCAGCGGTGGAGCGACAGGCCGGTCGCCGCGTCGGGCTTGGGCGACTTCGCGCTCGCCATGGCCAGCGACGGAAGCGGCGGCTTCTTCGCGCTGACCGTTGAAGGCGGGTTCACGCATTGGGCGCTCCGGCTCTGCCACGTCAGTGCCGCAGGCGTCGTCTCGTCGAACACGGACGTCAACCGGAACACCGCTCTCGGGACGTGGTACGAGGGCACGCTCGTCGCCGGAGCGGCGGGATCGTGCCTCGTCGTCTGGACGCATTCCGGCGCGCCGCTCGTCGCGGAACGATTCGACACGAGCTGCACTCGAATGTGGGCGGCGCCGGCGCAGCTTTCCGCCGCGGCGAACAGCCTGCGTAGCCCCGTCGCCGCCCCGGATGGGTCGGACGGCGCGATCGTCGCCTTCTACGCGAGCGCGACGACGTTGGCGCTCCAGCGAGTCTCCACCGCGGGCGCCCTGCCGTGGGCGGCTCCGAGCACGATCGCCGGCGCGTTCACCACCGGCCTGCGCTCGCAGATCGTCACTGATGCGAATGGCGCCTCGACCGTCCTCTGGCAGACACCGGCAGCGGGACTCATGCAGATCACGGCACAACGGACGAGCCCGGCCGGGCAAGCCGCGGGGGCGCAGTTCGGCGTGCAGACGGTCGCCGACACGTGGGCCGGACTGGCGCGCGTCACCCGCGCCGTGTCGGACGGAGCAGGAGGCTTCTACACCGCGTTCGCCGTTCCGCCACAGGCGGGCGCTGCGAACGCCCGGCTGACGGCCGCCCACGTCGCGGCCGGCGCGGTGACGCCGTCGTGGCAGAAGACGTTCAACCTGCTCGCCAATCCGAACGCATTCTCGCTCGCCGAGGACGGGGCGGGCGGGCTCCTCCTTGCGAGCGTGAGCACTGCCAACCTCGTCTCGGCGCACAAACTCGACAGCGCCGGCACGGATCTTTGGGCAACGGGGATCGCAGGAAACCTCAAGACGATCAACCTGCAGCTGCCTGCAGGCGCATGGGCGAACCGTTGGGCCTACCTCACGTCGATCGTCGCGCGCGGCGCAGGCGGCGCGATCCTGATCTATCAAGACTGGCCCTCACCGTCAGCCGGCCAGCTGCTCTTTGCCTGCTGCCTCAACGCGGACGGCACACACAGCGGCTTGAACATGCGCGTGAGCTCGAAGAGCGGCATTCAGGACGAGCAGCTTCTCGTGCGGTCGGATGGCGAGACGGCCAACGTCGTCTGGACTGGCGACAGCGGCGTGACGACCGGGTTCGACGTGTTCGGCGCGAAGATCGGCTGCTGCCCTCCGGCCGCACCAGGCATCTACCGCGAGCCGCCGAGCTTGTTCTGCGAGATCCCGATGGATCTTCCGGTCGTGACCGTGGGGGGATTCGGAGTCAGGCTCCCATGCGGCAATCGGGCCGAGGGCTTCTTCGGCATCGTGCCTTTCCACCGGCTCGCCGGGATCCCCGGTGTGGACGCCCCCGGCAGCTTCCTGTCGAGCAGCGTGCGTGCGCCCGACTGGATCCGCATCTGGTTCTTCCAGATGCAGCGCAACTACGACGTCCTCCTCGTCGATCACACCGGAGAGACGCTCGCGACCGCCGAGGCCGTCCGCCATCGACCCGAGGGCCTCGAAGCGATGATCGGCCATACACGAGTGTTGACGTTCACGGGGAAGCAAGCCGCGAAAGGGCTGCTCGCGTTCACACTCCACGGCGACGTCGACCAGCACATGGTGGATCCGATTCGCGTCGAGGTGCAATACGGCCTCGGACGCGAGCCGCCCGCGCCGACAGGCAAACCGAGCGGCCCCGATCCCCGCTGAGACGTGCCGGCGCGGGGCCGCGCGATCGACCCCGCGATCAGTTCCGAGATCGAGGACTAGCGAACGCCGGCGGCAGTGAGCGCGAAGCGCGTGAGCGAGCTCGGCATGTGCTGCGCCCGCTTGATCGTCGTGCTCAGCGCCGCGACGAAGTAGTCGATGTCCTCGTCGGTGACGACGAGCGGCGGCAGGATCTTGATCACGGCGAGCTTGTGCGCCGCGACCTGGCTCAGGATCCGGTGCTTCGAGAAGAGCGGCGCGACGACGAGCTGCGCGAAGAGGCCGGGCTGCATCCGCTCGATCAGCCGCCACGACATGCTGCCCGACTCCGGCTCGCCGAACTCGATCGCCCACATCAGCCCGAGCCCACGCACGTCGTGCACCACCTCGAACTCGTCGACGAGCGGCCGAGTCTCTCTGAGGAGCTTCTCGCCGAGACGCGCGCTGTGCTCGACGAGGTTCTGGTCGTCGAGCTCGTGCAGCGTCGCGAGGCCGGCCGCCATCGCGAGCTCGTTCGGCGCGAACGTCGAGCCATGCGAGACGGCGTGCTCCATGGAGTCGTAGACCGCCTCGTGGACTGCGCGCGACATGAGCAGCGCGCCGACGGGGACGTAGCCGCCCGACAGCGACTTCGCGATCGGCACGAGATCCGGCTCGAGCCCCCAGTGTTCGAACGCGAAGAGCTTGCCGGTGCGGCCGAAGCCGGTCTGCACCTCGTCGATGCAGAAGAGCGTCCCGTACTTCCGGCAGAGCGCCTGCGCGCCTCCGAGATAGCCGACGGGCGGGAGCGTGCAGCCCTTCCCCTGGATCGGCTCGACGAGAAAGAGCGCGACGTCTTCGTTCAGGAGCTGCCGCTCGAGCGCGTCGAGGTCGCCGAAGGGCACGCGGTCGAAGCCCGGCAGGAGCGGCTGGAAGCGCGAAGTGAAGACGTCGTTCCCGTTCGCGGAGAGCGAACCGAGCGTCAGCCCGTGGAAGCCGCTCTCGGCCGAGAGGACGCGCGTCCGCTTCGTCGCTGCGCGGCCGAGCTTCAGCGCGGCTTCGACGGCCTCTGTGCCGGAGCTCGTGAAGAGCACGCGCTCGAGTCGCGCGGGTGTGCGCTCGAGCAGCGCTTCGGCGAGGAGGCCCGGCAGCGCGGTGACGCCGAGCTGCACCGAGCCGGGCGTCTCGAGCTCGAGCGCCTCGATGAGCGCCGCGCGCACGCGCCGGTTGTTGCGGCCGACGTTGTACATCCCGAAGCCGCCGAGCATGTCGAGATAGCGGTTGCCGTCGCCGTCGAACAGATACGCGCCGTCGGCGTGCGCCCAGGTGCGGTCGAAGCCGATCGTCCGCAGCACGCGCACGAACTGCGGGTTGATCGTCCGCGCCCAGCGCTCGTGGTCGTCGCCGCCGGCGGCGAGCAGTCCTTTCAGGTCGACCGCACCCACGGCCGGAATGTACCTCCGGTCTTGAACCTCTAGGCGATGGCGGCCCGGATCGAGAGCTCGGGGCCCTCGAGCCGGATGTCGAGCACTCTCGCCGTGCGGCGAAGAAGCGCGACGGCGGCGGGGTTGTCGCTCGACGCGAGCGCGGTGATCTCTCGGATGCCGGAGGCGCGCGCGTCGGCGATCAGCTCGGCGGCGAGGGTCGACCCGATGCCGCGATGCTGGTAGTCGTCGGCGACCGCGAACGCGATCTCGGCGGTCGCACCGTCACGGACGAGGCGCGCGATCGCGACCGGCTGCGGATCGCCTTCGACATATGCGACGAGTGCGTGGTGGCTGCCGTCCTCGGCCGCGAGTTGCCGGAGCTCCGAGGCGCTCAGGCACGGCTTCGGCCCGTTGAAGCGGGTGCGCCGCGACTGCTCGCCGAGGCGCTCGAACACGGCGACGACGGTGCGGACGTCCCCGTGGCGGAGGGGCCTCACGAGGAGGGTCGGGCCGTGCTTGGGCTTGAGAACGCGGGTGTGCATGAGTGAGTTGGAAAAACCTACCCTAGAGGGTTGGAAAAGTCAACCCTCTCTGTCATACTCCGTCCAGCCTATGTCCGAGAGCTTCCCCCGGCCCTGCTCGATCGCCGCCGCCCTGACCTTTCTCGGCGAGAAATGGTCGCTCCTCGTCATCCGCGAGCTCGCCCTCGGCGTGCACCGGTTCGACGAGATCCAGCGCAACACGGGCGCGCCGCGCGACATCCTCGCGAGCCGGCTGCGGCACCTCGAAGCGGCCGGCGTGCTCGAGAAGCGTCAGTACCAGGAGCGGCCGGCGCGATTCGGCTACCACCTGACCGCAGCGGGAGGCGAGCTGCGGCCGATCCTCCTCAGCATCGCGCAGTGGGGTGACCGATGGGCGTCGCCGCCGCAGATCACGACGTGGGTGCACACCTGCGGCGAGGAGGCCGACGTCGTGCACACCTGCCGCGCATGCGGCGAGGAGATCACGGGCTACGACCTGAAGGCCCGCTACGCGACGGCCGCGCTGACCGACTCCGCCGCGTAGCCCGCTGCCGGGTCATCCCGGCAGCGCTCTTTTACACTGGCTGGGCGCCCCCGTAGCTCAGTGGATAGAGCAGCGGTTTCCTAAACCGCGTGCACAAGTTCGATTCTTGTCGGGGGCACTAACCGCGAGGCCTTTCGTGAGGCGGGCTCGCGGCATTTTGGATCCTCGCGGGGCCGGGCCGCCGAGAGGCTCCGTCTACCAGCCGTCTACCGGGACAGGCCGGAACGCAGCGCACTCAGCGGACTCAAGCGTAACCGCGCACCGCTTGGGAAACGGGCTCGCGGACGCTCGCGGGGCCGGGCCGCCGAGAGGCCCCGTCTACCAGCCGTCTACCAGGGCGCGTCCTGCAGTAGTTGCCGTGCCTGCACCACGGCGTCCTCGACTGCGATAGGTGAGCGGCTGCGGCCGTAGTGACGGACGGCCGGCGCGACGACAACCACCAAGAAATGCTCGTCGCGATGCGCATCAACCCCGACTACGTACTCCACCTGATCTGCAAGCACGCCGTCTAATCCTCCGGCTTCACCCGCAGAGTCGACGGCCCGCTGGAGCTACACCGAGAAGACTTTCATCACCTCGTCGCCGTAGTGGTTGATCACCTTGACGGCGATCTTGCCGGTCTCCGGCGCTGCGAAGGGACGGCTCTCGGTCGTGTAGAGCGTCGCCCATGCAGCTTCGTCGATATCGGCATGCAGCGCCTTGCGGAGTGAGCCGTAGGGGTCGCCGGCTCCGGTGAAGTACGCCTCGCGGACGAAGAAGCTCTCCTCGTTGTAGTTGGTGTCGATGAACCAACAGGCGATGTCGTCGGTCGAGCTCGAGCGCACTTGGCCTGTCGTGGGGTCGTAGACGTCCACGCCGCGGATCTCGACTTGGACGAGCCCGTCGTCCGCGCGGCGGATCTCGACGTCGGGCTCACCGAAGACCATGAACAGGTTCCCGGCGCCCGTCTTCTTCAGGAGCTCCGCGCCCATTGCGAGGTCGGGGTTCATGCGCACGAGCAGCACGCGCAGCTTGCCGAGCTTGCGCTCCTCCGCGGCCACCGCCCAGCCTGAGCCGTCGGCTGGCTGGAACTCCTTTGCCGTCTCGCCCGCGGTTGCGTCGAAGGCAAACGCGCACATGAGCAGCAGATCAGTGCCTGCGCCTTTGCTCGCCTCCTTCGCCGCCTCGCGCAGCTGATCGGCATCCACGGTCCCATACTCGGGGCCGACGCTCACGGCGACGGTGCGCTCGGCGTCATCCGCGTCGGTGAACCCGCCCCGCGCATGCACCGACAACCGCTTGTGGCTGCTTGAACGCCACGACTACTGCAGGCCGGTCGAGGTACGCGATCATTTGCTCACACGTGCGACCGCGGTCGTGAGATGATCGCCTTGTTCACCAGCGTGTCCGGTGAACCGGGGCCGGACGAATAGGTGGCGGAGCGGAAACGTGAGTGGGGGGACGACTGAGTAACCCGGAGCCGCCCGTCGTTCAGCCCTTGCTTCGGCTCGAGTTCGGCCGAGCGATCGTGTTCCTACAGCCGCAGGAGGCTGTAATGCTCCGTGACGAACTGCAGGCGATCGACGATCAAAGCGCGGTGCGGCTCGCTGCCCAGATCGACGTTGCCGCCACTATGCTGCTCGCCGCGCCCCTACATGCAGGCGTGCGGGCAGTTCGCGTTGCCGATGACGAGCGACAGGTGCTCCTCGACGTTGCGCGAAAGCTGGAGGACGTGCCGGGCGGCAGCTTCGCCAAGCTGCAGTACGAACTCTCGATCGGCGAGTAAGAAGATCGTGGCCGCCGGCGGGTTTCGAATCTAGTTTCGCTTCGGCTCGGCGGGGCTCATCGTCACCTCGCCGCGCTCGTCGACCGATACCACGTAGCGGCTGCCGGCGCTGTGCTTGCGGAAGCGGCTCCAGAGCGGTTTGCGGTGGCCGCCGACGATGATGATCGCGTGCGTGTCGGTGTGAGTTTCAATCCGGAAGCCCTCCGCGACCTTCGTCTCGAGGAACGCATCCAGTGCGTTCTTCCTTTGTCCGAGCGGATCGATTGCTCCAGTCATCGCGCGTTCCTTTCGAGTTGGGCCTCCTCGGAAACCGTCCTCTTCGCGTGCACGACGCGGCGATGGCCTTGTGCGCCCAAACAACGATCGTGACTCAGCTGCGGACGGATAGAGGAGGGCAACTGTAGGAAGCCCTTCTTCGTCCGGCCACGGGTCCCTTGCGGACGCAATTCACATCAGGCCTCTAGGCGACCACGTGGACGTTCGTCGCCTGCGGGCCCTTCTGCCCCTCGCTCGGCTCGAACTCGACTTTCGCGCCCTCAGCGAGGCTCTTGAAGCCCTCGCCGAGGAGGCCGCTGTGGTGGACGAAGAGGTCTTTGCCGCCGTCGTCGGGCGTGATGAAGCCGTACCCCTTGTCGTCGTTGAACCACTTGACGATTCCTGTTGCCACTGCACTCACCTCCCTACCTAATCACGAACAAGCAGGCGCCGCGCTTCGGGAACTCGTGGCGGCGGGCTACGCCTTAGCTCTGGTCTTCGCGCCGGTAACTGTCGCTGCGCCAGCAGACGGCGTCAGGATGCTGATGTGCCCGTCCTCCCAGCGCACGCGGAAGCGCGCTGGATCTTGCTGGAGCACCTCCTCGATCACGCCTGCGCGGCCGGGCTGTGCTGCCCGTTCCGACTCGACCACGATCCGGTCTCCGGCATGAGCCTTCATCTGACCTCCTTGATTCGGGCCACCTCGTCCTACTCGGGAGGCTAGCGCGATCGCTCACGCCTTGTGGGATGCGA
Source organism: Gaiellaceae bacterium (assembly GCA_041486645.1). Lineage (GTDB taxonomy): Bacteria > Actinomycetota > Thermoleophilia > Gaiellales > Gaiellaceae > Palsa-739. The sequence continues at coordinate 9,025 of JBGPLW010000091.1, forward strand.
CAGCTTCGATGCGTTCCGGTGCGGTCAGGCAGAGCGGAGGCGGCTGCGGCTGACGAGGACGCATGCATCAGAACTGGAAGTAGATGAACGTGTGCAGCGCGCCGGTCGACATGATCGCGATCGCCGACAACGTTCCCAGTGCGAGCCCATATCGGATACGCGGTGCGACCTTGATCTGCCAGGTGTTCGGAGCCACGTTCACGAACAAGAGCAAGGCTCCCAGCGCCACCGCGAGTTGAACGCTGA
>JBGPLW010000092.1:0-9162 GCA_041486645.1 Gaiellaceae bacterium
AGCTCCGTGACGGGATGCTCGACCTGGAGCCGCGCGTTCAGCTCGATGAACGAGAACGCGCCGTCGGGGCCGACGAGGAACTCGAACGTACCCGCGTTCCGGTAGCCGATGTGCGCGCAGGCACGCTCGGCCGCCGACTCCATCGCCTCGCGGAGCACGGGGTCGAGCGCGGGCGACGGCGACTCCTCGATCAGCTTCTGGTGGCGCCGCTGAATCGAGCACTCGCGCTCGCCGCACGTCAAGACGCCGCCGTGGCCGTCGCAGATCACCTGGATCTCGACATGCCGGGCGGGCGTGATCGCCTTCTCGACGTAGAGCGTGCCGTCCGAGAACGCCGCCTCCGCCTCCGCCGCGGCACGCGAGTACGCATCGTCGATCTCCGACGGGCCGCCGACGAGCCGCATGCCGCGCCCGCCGCCGCCCGCCGCCGCCTTCAGCAGCACCGGATAGCCGAGCTCGTCGGCGGCGACGCGCGCCTCGACGAGGGTCGCGGTTCCCTCCGTTCCCGGCACGAGCGGGACGCCGGCCGCGCGCATCTCGCCCTTCGCGCGCGACTTGTCCCCCATCTTCTCCATCACGTCGGCGGGCGGGCCGATGAAGACGAGGTCGTTGTCCTCGCAGAGCCGCACGAACTCCGCGTTCTCGGCGAGGAAGCCGTAGCCGGGATGGACGGCGTTGCACCCCGTCGTCGTCGCCGCGCCGACGATCGCGGCCATCGACAGATAGCTCTGCGCCGCGGGCGGCGGACCGATGCGGACGGCGCGGTCCGCGAGGCGCACGTGCAGCGCGTCCTCGTCGGCGGTGGAGTAGACGGCGACGGCCTCGATGCCGAGCTCGTGCAGCGCGCGGATGACGCGCACGGCGATCTCGCCGCGGTTCGCTACCAGGACTCGTTTGAACATCTGGAGGAGTCTATGGTCGCGGCGGCGGCCGTCGGCCGCGCCCGACCTGCGCGGGCGCGGCACCGAGCGGAGCGCCGACAGCGGCGCGGCGCGAAGCGCGGAATCCCGCGAGCAGGAAAGCGCAGCGAAGCGGAGCGGTGCAAGCGATTACGCTGCGTCGAGCGGTCGACCGGAGAGAGGCTCGAGCTCGAACAGCACCTGCTCGTACTCGACCGGCTGCGCGTTGTCGACGAGGATCTTGCGCACGACGGCCTCGATGTCGGACTTCACCTCGTTCATGAGCTTCATCGCCTCGAGGATGCAGAGCGTCTGCCCCGCGCCGACGACGTCGCCCTCCTCGACGAACGGCGGCGACCCCGGCTCGGGCGCCCGGTAGAACGTGCCGACCATCGGCGACTCGACGCGGACGAGGCCGTTCGACGGGGGTGACACTCGTGCGGCTCCCGGCTCCGGAAGCGCAAGCGGCGCCTGTCCGGGCGCGTCACCGTCCGGGGAATCAGCCGTCGAGCGCACGGATACGCGCATGCCCGCCTCTTCGATCGTGATCTCGCCGATTCCCGATTCCTGGACGATTCGCACGACCTCACGGATGCGCTCGGATCGGGCCTTGTCGACCGAAGCGAGCTCGTCCTCGCCGGCGTGCGCGCGGCCGCGGATGTTGAGGAGCAGTCGCTCGGCATCGTCGCCGAAGAGACCCACGAGCAGCAGCTCCTCCTCGCTCGCCGCCATTCCCTCCGCCTCGGCGCGCAGCTCCTTGAACGACGGCGTTGCGTCCTCCTGCGTCTCGGGATCGTGTGTGAGCTCGACCGCGCGCACGATCGCGGGGTCCATCGGCTCGGGCGGCGAGCCGAAGCGGCCGGAGACGAGCGCGCGCAGCTCGTCCACGATCGTCAGGTAGCGGCTCGCCGAGAGGACGTTCAAGAGCGCCTGCGAGGCGAGCACCTGGCCGATCGGGGCGGCGAGCGGCGGCCACCCGACCTCCGCCCGGATGTGGTCGAGCTCCTCGAGCACCTCCTCGAGCCGGTCGCCTGCGCCTTGCGCGCGCAGCGTCGAGTCGACGCCCGCGACGAGTCCGGCGGGCAGGTCGTGCTGTGCCGCCCGCACGGCGATGCGCGGCGCGAGCGGCGCGACGGGCTCGTCGCCGATGTGCTCGTCGACGACGTCCGAGGCATCCCAGAGCGCCGCGACGTCGATGCCCGGGTCGAGGCCCATCCCGGCGAGCGCCTCCGAGAGCGCCTCGCCCGAGACGCGATGGAGGGTCAACGCGAGCGGGAAGATCGTGCACGCGATCAGCTGCGCGCCGGCGCGCGCGGCGGCGAGCGTCGCGGCGAGCGCGCTGCCGCCGGAGCCTTGCACGTAGATGCCGACCGGAAGCCCGCTCGCCTCGGCGAGCGCGCCGACGAGCTGCTCTGCCTTGTGCGGCTGGAGCGAGCCGGTCGGGTCGTGGAGGAGCACGCGGACGGCGCCGAGCTCCGGCAGCGCCTTCGCGCGCTCGATGAGCGTGTCGACCTCGCTCGTCGGGCCCGGGCTGTAGACGAGGCCCGCCTCGAAGTCGCGGTCGGCGGCGACGATCGCCTCGGCGGCCTCGCGCAGGTTCGAGACGTCGTTCAGCGGGTCGTGCAGGCGGAAGACGTCGATCCCGTTGTCGGCGGCGGACGCGACGAACCGGCGCGCGAAGTCGGCGTCGACCGGCCGGGAGCCGACGAGGAAGCGGCCGCGAAGCGCGAGCCCGAGCGGCGTCTTCACGCGCGCCTTCAGCGCGCGGATGCGCTCCCAGGGGCTCTCGACGCCGCGCTTGACGGCCCAGTCGAAGCAGCCGCCGCCCGAGACCTCGAGGTAGGCGAACCCGGCCCGGTCGAGAATCTCCGCGAGACGGAGCTGCTCGGCGGTCGGAACCTTCCCCGCGAGCGGCTCCTGCCCGAGCAGGCGGATGGTGGTGTCGGCAAGCGTCGGCACGGCTCGGGACCTTACCGCGCCTCAGGAGGCGTCACGCGCCGGCGGCGTCGATCCCCGCTCCGGCGACCGTCAAGACGACTGCGGCGGTGACGAAGACCCAGCCCTCGAGCACCGGCAGGCTCGTCCGGCGCCAGAGCCACTTCCGGCCCGCGACGGCCATCAGCACGAGGAGCATGGCGGCGGCGAACCAGAAGCCGTAGGCGATCGAGCGGGTCACGGTCGTGTCGCCGTGGATCGCCCAGAACACGAGCCCGCCGAGCGTGGCGGGAAGCGCACCGACGAGCGAGAGGCCGACGACGCCGCGCAAACTCAGACGCGCGAGATGTAGCGCTTCTCTTTCGGCTCGACCTTGATGCGGTCGCCGACGTTCACGAAGAGCGGCACCTGGACGATCGCGCCGGTCTCGAGCGTCGCCGGCTTCGTCACGTTCGAGACCGTGTCGCCCTTGACGCCCGGCTCGGTCTCGACGACCGAAAGCTCGACCGAGGCGGGCAGCTGCACGCTCGAGGGCTTGCCGTTCACCGCGAGCACCTGCACCGTCGCGTTCGGCTGCATGAACGTGAGCTCGTCCTCGATCTCCGTGCGCGGGACCGCGAACTGGTCGTAGGTCTCCGGGTCCATGAAGTGTGCCTCGGTTCCGTCCTCGTACAGGAACTGCACGTTCTTCACCTCGGTGTGCACGCGCGGGAACTTCTCGCCGGCGCGGAACGTCCTGTCGACGACGGCGCCCGCGACGAGGCTGCGGAGCTTCGTGCGGACGAAAGCGCCGCCCTTGCCGGGCTTCACGTGCTGGAACTCGAGAATGCGCCAGACCTTCCCGTCCAGCTCGATGTGCATCCCGTTCTTGAAGTTGTTGGTGTCGACCATGTCCGCCATCGCGCGCGGCAGTGTAGCTAGCCGACCTCGATCAGGTCCTTCCGGAAGCCCGTGAGGTTCTCGATTCCGTCAGCGGTGACGACGACGTCGTCCTCGATTCGGATGCCGAAGCGGCCCTCGAGGTAGACGCCTGGCTCGACCGTCACGACGTTCCCCGGCTGGAGGATGTCGCCTGATTCGGTCGACAGACGGGGCGCTTCGTGGACGTCGAGGCCGAGACCGTGTCCGAGCCCGTGGCCGAGCGTGCCCGCGAACGGGCTCGCGTCGATCACGGTGCGCGCGAGCGCGTCCGCGTCGACGCCGGAGATGCCGGCACGGATGCCGTCCAGCGCCGCCTGCTGCGCGCACAGCACCGTGTCGTACGCCTCCCTCGCCTCGTCGGTGAGCGGCCCTGTCGCGAACGTGCGTGTGTAGTCGGAGGCGTAGCCGCCGATCGACGTGCCCGCGTCGATGACGACGAGTTCGCCCGCGCCGATCTTGCGGTCGCCGGCACGTGCATGCGGTCGTGCGCCCGTCGGGCCTGCGCCGACGATCGATTCGAACGCGAGCCGTTCGCCGCCCTCCTCGTGGAAGAGCTGCTCGAGATCCCACGAGACCGCGCGCTCCGTCCGTCCGACGAACGGCACCTTGGTCAGCCGCTCGAAGACACGGTCGGTGATCGCGCAAGCCTTGCGGAGCTGCTCGAGCTCGCCTTCCTCTTTGACGGCGCGGAGCTTCTCGACCGTGCCGCTCGTCGGCACGAGGTCGAGGCCGCCGTCGCGCAGGACCTCGTAAAGGCCGTACGGGAGGACGCGCTCGAACGCGATGCGGCCGGAGAGGAGGTCGGCGAGCTCCGCGATCAGGTTCCGCTTCGTCATCACCGCTTCGACGCCGTCGACCGCACGGGCGGCCTCGAAGTAGCGGAAGTCGGTGAAGAGGCGAGCGCGGTCCTGCTCGACGAAGAGCGCGCAGTTCGAGCTTGCGAAGCCGCAGAGGTAACGGACGTTCGTCGGATCGGTGACGAGCAGCGGCTGCTCGAGGTGCTCGCGGAGGCGGGCGATGCGATCGGTCACGGGTTCTCCTTCAGATACTGGAGTGCTTGACGGTACCCATCGGGGCCGTGCCCGATGAAGCGTGCAGCGACAAGATCGGAGATGACGGACACGCGCCGCCACGGCTCGCGCTCGTCCACGTTCGAGAGATGCACTTCGACGATCGGGATCGAGAGCATCTCGAGCGCGTCGTGGATCGACCATGCGTAATGGCTCCACGCCGCCGGGTTGACGACGACGCCGTCGTTGTTGTCGTAGGCGTCGTGGATCCACTTGATGAACTCGGCCTCGCTGTTCGTCTGCCGGCACTGCACGGTCAGCTCGAGCTCGCGGCCCCAGTCGTAGATGCGTGACTCGAGCTCCGCGATCGAGAGGCCGCCGTAGAGCGTCGGGTCTCGCCGCCCGAGCACGTTGAGGTTGACACCGTTCAGGACGAGGACGCGCACCGGCGCGATGCTATCCGGCGATCAGCGCGTCGAGGGCCCGGCGGACGTCCTCGGCGGGCATGGGAACGTCAAGGCGGGGGCCGTCATCGCCGAGGAGGACGAGCCGGAGCTCGCCGCCGACGGTCTTCTTGTCGCGCTGCATGGCCGCCCAGGCCTTGTCCCGGTCGACGCGGACGGGCTTCGGCGCGAGGATCTCCTCCACCTGGCCGATGTCCCGTCCGGACAGGCGTAGCGCGGCGGTGAGCCCGAGGGCGACGGCGTGGCCGTGTGAGACGCCGGCGTACCCGGCGGCGGCCTCGAGTGCGTGCGCGAATGTGTGGCCGAGGTTCAGCATCGCGCGGTCGCCGCGGTCGTGCGGGTCGCGGAGGCAGACGGCGGCCTTGAACGCGGCGCAGCGGCGGACGAGCTCGTCGTCGGGGAGCTCCCAGAGCGGCTCGTTCGCGAGCAGGCCGGTCTTCACCACCTCCGCCATGCCCTCGCGCCGCTCCACCGAGGGCAGCGTCTCGAGCAGGGACGGGTCGACGATCGTGCGCGTGGGCCAGTGGAACGCGCCGACGAGGTTCTTCCCCTGCGGCAGATCGATTGCTGTCTTGCCGCCGATCGCCGCGTCGACCTGCGCGACGAGGCTTGTCGGCACCGGCGCCCAGGCGATGCCGCGCAGATACGTCGCGGCGGCGAAGCCGGCGGCGTCGGTCGTGCAGCCGCCGCCGAGCGCGACGAGCGTCCCGCGGCGGTCGAGCCGGAGCTCCTGCCAGAGCCGGTCGAGCGCGAGCAGGGTCTTCGCTTCTTCGCCGAGGGGCAGCTCGTGCGTCTGCGCGAGACGCGCGCCGAGCGAGAGCTGCGCGTCCATGCCGTGGATGCCGGCGACGTGCGGGTCGCTGACGAGCGCCGTCGCCCCGTCGCCGGGGAGGAGCTCGCCGAGCCGGTGAATCGCGCCGCGCTCGACGTGCACGCCCGCCGCCGCGAGCACGACGTCGTGGACGTCGCGGGCGACGGCATCCGCCACCTCGCTGTAGAGACTGCGGCGTTCCCCGTACAGACGCGTGAAGGCGTCTCGGTCCCGTGCAAGCGGACGATCGCTCGTGCGGACGCGCTCCCAGCACGTGTCGACGTCGGTGTCGAGCCAGATCGTGATCGCCCGTTCTGCGAGCAGCTCGCGCGTCGCTGCAGATGCGAGTGCGCCGCCGCCGAGCGCGATGATCGACGGCGCGCTGCGGAGGAGTGCCTCGGTGACGGCGACCTCCTCGACTGCGCGAAACGCCCCTTCGCCGTGCTCGTCGAAGTACGCCGCGATCGGCCCGATCAAGCTCTCGAGGTCGGAGTCGACGTCGACGTACCCCCGCCCGGTCTGCTCAGCCGCCCGCCACGCGAGCGTCGACTTCCCCGCCCCCATGAACCCGACGAGCGCAACGTGTCTGTCCGTCACAGCCATGACCCGGTGTCAAACACGCTGAGGAACCGTCGACGCTCTCCCATCACACCACGCCGTAACGCCTGCAACCGCGCATCGCCCGTCACCGAGTGCCATGCCCGCGGAGGACATCTCCTGGTGTCAAACACACTGAGAATCGTCACGCGTTCCGCGGAGCCCAGTCGATCCTGTCCCGATAGGCCTGGTGCGCGGCGACGAAGTCGCCGAGCGCGTCGCCGCCGAACTTCTCGCGCGCTGCGCGCGCGAGCTCCCACGCCACGGCGGCTTCCGCGACGACGGCGAGCGCTTCCACGGCCGAGACGTCGCTGCGCTCGACGAGCGCGCTCGCGGGCTCGCCCGTCTCGAGGTCGACCGAGCCGAGCGGCTGCATCAGCGTCGGCAGCGGCTTCATCGCGGCGCGCACGACGATCTCCTCGCCGTTCGACATCCCGCCTTCGACGCCGCCCGCGCGGTTCGTCTCGCGCCGGAGGCCGCCCTCACCGCCGACGATCTCGTCGTGCGCGTCCGACCCGCGGAGCTGCGCGAGCGCAAAGCCGTCGCCGATCTCGACGCCCTTCACTGCCTGGATGCCCATGAGCGCCGCCGCGAGCCGCGCGTCGAGCCGATCCTCCTTGCGCGCGTACGAGCCGAGCCCGGGCGGGACGTTCGACGCGCGCACCTCGACGACGCCGCCGAGCGTGTCCCGGTCCGCGCGCGCCGCATCGACTGTCGCGGGATCCGCGCCGGCCTCCGGCAACGCCGTGCCGGCGACTGTGATCCCGATCTCCGCCAGCAGCGCCTTCGCAACGGCGCCCGCGGCGACGTGCACCGCGGTGTGCCGTGCCGACGCGCGCTCGAGCGCGTCGCGGACGTCGTCGAGCCCGTACTTCTGCACGCCCGCAAGATCGGCGTGGCCGGGCCGCGGCAGGGTGACGGCCTTCGTGCCCTTGCCTTCCGGCTCGCCCACCGGCTGCCAGGGGCTCATCCCCCACGTCCAGTTCTTGTGGTCTCGGTTCCGGACGACGAGCGCGAGTGGCGTTCCGAGGGTCCGCCCGTGCCGGAGGCCGGCGAGCACCTCGACCTCGTCCGTCTCGATCTGCTGTCGCGGCGAGCGCCCGTACCCCTGCTGGCGCCGCCGCAGGTCGGCGTCGATCGCGGCCTTGTCGAGCACGAGCCCGGCCGGGAGCCCGGCGAGGATCGCGACGAGCGCCGGGCCATGCGATTCACCCGCCGTCGCGAGCTCGAGCGTCATGCAGGCAAGCCTAGTGCCCTGCGCATGACGGACATGGGGGCGGCGACTCCCGTCCAGAGCTCGAAGGAGGCCGCACCCTGCGCGACGAGCACCTCCAGGCCGTCGAGCACCCGCGCGCCGGCCGCGGCCGCGGCGTCCGCGGTGGCCGAGCGCGGGTACGGCAGGTCGACGAGCGTCTGCCCCGGGAGCAGCTCGACGAGCACCGCGTCGCGCACCGGCGTCGCATTGACGACGAGGTCGGCGTCGCGCACGTCCGGCGGCCATTCCCCGCGCCGCGAGAACACACGGGCGTGCGGCAGATCGTGCAGGAACGCTGCGGCCGCGCCGCCGGCGCCGATCACGACCGGGCGCTCCGTCTCGAGGCCGGCGAGAACCGCCGTGTCGGTCGAGTAGCCGCGCATGGCGACGAGCGTGTTCACCGACGGCAGATCGCTGCCGACGATCTTCGCCACGGCCGCCTTGTGCGGCGCGGTGACGTTCGCGCCGGCGAAGCCGAGGGCGTCGAGACCTTTCACCGCAGCCTCGAGCCGCTCCGGCGTCACGTCGACGGCGACGTACGTCCAGTCGAGGCCACGGACCGCGAACGCCGCATTTTGCATACGCGGCGAGAGCGAGTGCGCGACCGGGTGACCGAGCAGCGCGACGAGCTCGCTCACCTGTAGCCGTACGCGATCTCGTGGTTCACGAAGTCCTGGAAGCTCCTCGTGAAATAGTGGTGCACCCGATCCGGCTTCCGGACGAAATAGAGATAGCCGACCTTCGCCGGGTGCGCCGCGGCCTGCATCGACGCGAGGCCGGGGTTGCCGATCGGCGTCGGCGGCAGGCCGGCGAACTTGCGCGTGTTGTAGGGGTTGTTGCTGTCGAGCTGCGACTGCCGCAGCGCCTCGGTGCCCGGAACATGCAGGCCGTAGCGAATGGTCGCGTCGATCCCGAGCGTCATGCCCGCGTGCAGCCGGTTGTAGATGACGGCGGCGACGAGCGGACGCTCGTCCGGGGCGAGCGTCTCACCCTCGACCATCGACGCGATGATCAGGACGTCGTACGGCGTCAGATTCTTCTTCCGCGCGTACGCGAGATCGACCCGCCCCCAGTTCTTCCGGAACGCCTCGAGCTGGTCCAGTACGAGCTGCGACGAGGGCGTGTTGGAGAGGAAGTCGTAGGTCGCCGGAAAGAGGAACCCTTCGAGGTTGCGCTTCTTCGAACCGAAGCCGGCGATGACGCGCTGCCCGCTCGCCGCGAGATACGTGCGCTTCGAGATGCTGACGCGCCGGTGGCGCTTCGCCCGCGC
>JBGPLW010000093.1:0-9061 GCA_041486645.1 Gaiellaceae bacterium
CACGGGGGCGATGGCCGGCCACTCGCCGGAGCCGACGGTGCGCGCCGTCACCGAGCAGGCGAAGCACGGGATCACCCTCCTGCTCCCGAGCGAGGACGCACTCGCCGTCGCCTCCGAGCTCGCCCGGCGCTTCGGGCTGCCGCGCTGGCAGTTCGCGCTCACGGCGACCGACGCAAACCGGTTCGCGATCCGCCTCGCCCGCCACATCACCGGCAGGCCGAAGGTGCTCGTGTTCAACTGGTGCTACCACGGCACGGTCGACGAGACCTTCGCGACGCTCGACGAGCGTGGCCGCGTCGTGCCGCGCGAGGGCAATCTCGGGCCGCCGGTGCCGCTCGAACGTACGACACGCGTCGTCGAGTGGAACGACGCCGAGGCGCTCGAGCGCGAGCTCGCGCGCGGCGACGTCGCTTGCGTCCTCGCCGAACCGGCGCTCACGAACATCGGCATCGTCCCGCCGGAGCCGGGTTTCCACGACGTCCTGCGCGAGTCGACGCGCAAGAACGGCGCCCTCCTGATCATCGACGAGACGCACACGCTCTGCGCAGGGCCCGGCGGGTACACGGGCGCGCACGGTCTCGAGCCGGACGTCCTCACGGTCGGCAAGTCGATCGGGGGCGGCATCGCGTGCGCGGCCTACGGCTTCAGCGACGAGCTCGCGAACCGGATCGAAGGGGCGATTCCGCGTGAAGAGTCCGACGTCGGTGGCATCGGCGGCACGCTCGCCGCGAACGTCCTCTCGCTCGCCGCGATGCGCGCGACGCTCGCCGAGGTCCTGACGGACGAAGCATTCGCTCGGATGATCGAGCTCGGCGAGCGGTTCGAGGCGGGCGTGCAGACGGCGATCGACGAGCACGCGCTCCCGTGGCACGTGACGCGGCTCGGGTGCCGCGTCGAGTACCTCTTCCGCCCCGAGCGGCCGCGTACCGGCAGCGACGCGGCGGCCGGCGGAGACCCGGTGCTCGACCGGCTCGTCCATCTGTGGGCGCTGAACCGCGGCATCCTGCTGACGCCGTTCCACAACATGGCTCTCATGTCGCCGGCGACCACCGAGGCCGACGTCGACCGGCACACCGAGGTGTTCGCAGAAGCCGCCGAAGCGATCGCCCGAGCATGACGAATCCCTGAACGGGCGCTGCGCTCACCCAAAGCTCACCATCAGCCGCTTGAATGTGCACACGTGATCGAGGCTCACAACCTGACGAAGGACTACGGCGAGAAGCGCGCCGTCGACGGGCTCAGCTTCGTCGTCGAGCCCGGCATCGTCACCGGCTTCCTCGGCCCGAACGGCTCGGGCAAGTCGACCACGATGCGGCTCATCCTCGGCCTCGACGCGCCCACGGCCGGCAGGGTCACCGTCAACGGGAAGCTCTACCGCGACCACGCGGCACCGCTCCACGAGGTGGGCGCGCTGCTCGAGGCGCGGTCCGTCCACACCGGCCGCTCCGCCTACAACCACCTCCGCGCCCTGGCGCAGACGCACGGCATTCCGCGCCGGCGGGTCGACGAGATGATCGACCTCGTCGGGCTGCACGAGGTCGCGGCGAAGCGCGCGGGCACGTTCTCGCTCGGCATGGGGCAGCGGCTCGGCATCGCGGCGGCGCTCCTCGGCGACCCGCAGACCGTGATGCTGGACGAGCCGGTCAACGGTCTCGATCCGGAAGGCATCCACTGGATCCGCAACCTCTTGAAGGGCCTCGCCGCCGAAGGCCGCACCGTCTTCGTCTCGTCGCATCTGATGAGCGAGATGGCGCTGACGGCCGATCACCTGATCGTCGTCGGCCGCGGCCGGCTGATCGCCGACACGAGCGTCGAGGAGTTCCTGCGGCACGCCTCCGGCAACGTCGTCCGCGTGCGCTCCCCGCAGGCGGACGACCTGCGCGTACGTCTCGCGGCCGGTAGGGACGTCAGCATCGAGGTCATCGCGTCCGGCCTGCTCGAGGTCACCGGCCTGACCGCCGCGCAGATCGGCGAAGTAGCGGCCCAGCACGGAATCGCGCTGCACGAGCTGACGCCGCAGCAGGCATCGCTCGAGGAGGCGTTCATGGATCTCACCCGCGACGACGTCGAGTTCAAGACCGCCGCCGAGCCCGTCACCACGGACGCAGCCGCATGAGCACGCTCGCCAACGTCGAGCACCTGCCGGGCGCCGCGCCGAGAGGCCGCGTCACCCAGGCGCGCGTTGTGCTGTCGGAATGGACGAAGCTTCGGAGCGTCAGGTCGACGCGCTGGTCGCTCCTCGCCGCGTTCTTCTTCACGATTGGCATCGGCGCGGTTGCCTGTCTCGTGGTCGCCCATCACTACCCGCAGATGCGTGCCCGGGACAAGCTCGACTTCCATCCGCTCGAGGTCAACCTCGCCGGCGTGCAGCTCGCGCAGCTCGCGATCGGTGTGCTCGGCGTCCTGATCATCACCGCCGAGTACTCGACTGGGATGATCCGCGCGTCGTTCACCGCCGTGCCGAAACGGCTGCCGGTGCTGTGGGCGAAGGTCGCCGTCTTCGGAGCCGTCACGTTCGCGCTCATGCTCCCCGCGGTGCTCGTGGCGTTCTTCGTCGGCCAGGCGATTCTCGCTCGTCACCACATCAACGTCGGCTTCACCGCGCCGCACGTCGCTCGCGTGCTCGTCGGCGCCGCGCTCTACCTCACGGTTGTCGGCCTCTTCGGCCTCGGGCTCGGCGCCATCGTGCGCAACACCGCGGGCGGCATCGCGTCCTTCGCGGCGATCATGTTCGTGCTCCCGCCGCTCATGAACGTGCTCCCGACGAGCTGGAACAACGCGGCGTCTCCGTATCTCCCCCTCCAGGCGGGCGAGGCGATCCTCTCGACGACGCCCGGCGGACATCTCTCGCCGTGGGTCGGGCTCTTGCTCTTCGCCGGCTACGCGGCAGCGTCGATCGCGATCGGCGCGGTGCTGCTCGTGCGCCGCGACACCTAGAGCGGGATATTTCCGTGCTTGCGTTTCGGCCTGGGCTCGGCCTTGGTGAGCGCGGTCTCGAGCGCGTCGATCAGCACGGGCCGCGTCCGGCGCGGCTCGATCACGTCGTCGACGTAGCCGCGCTCGGCCGCCGCGTACGGGTTGGCGAAGCGCTCCTTGTAGTCGGCGATCAGCTCGGCCCGGCGCGCCGTGGGGTCATCCGCGTTCTCGAGCTCGTGACGGAAAACGATGTTGACCGCGCCGTCCGGGCCCATGACTGCGACCTCCGCCGTCGGCCACGCAAAGTTGAAGTCGGCTCGGATGTGCTTCGAGCTCATGACGTCGTACGCACCGCCGTACGCCTTGCGCGTGATCACGGTGAGCTTCGGCACGGTCGCCTCCGCGAACGCGTACAGGAGCTTGGCGCCGTGACGGATGATGCCGCCCCACTCCTGGGCGGTGCCGGGCAGGAAGCCCGGTACGTCGACGAAGGTGACGAGCGGGATGTTGAACGCGTCGCAGGTGCGCACGAACCGCGCGGCCTTGTTCGACGCGTCGATGTCGAGCACGCCCGCGAGTGAGCTCGGCTGGTTGCCGACCACGCCGACCGCGTGGCCGCCGAGCCGCGCGAATCCCGTGACGATGTTCGTGGCCCACTGTTCGTGCACCTCGAGGAACTCGCCGTCGTCGATCACACGGCGGATGACCTCGTGCATGTCGTACGGCTTGTTCGGATGGTCAGGGATGAGCGTGTCGAGCTCCGGCGCCTCGCGGCTGTGCGGGTCGGACGACGTCGTGACGGGCGTCGTCTCGGCGTTGTTCTGCGGTAGAAACGACAGCAGGTAGCGCGCGTCTTCCAGACACGCGGCCTCGTCCGCGGACGTGAACTGCGCGACGCCCGACTTCGCCGCGTGCGTCGCCGCGCCGCCAAGCTCCTCGAAGGTCACCTCCTCGCCGGTCACCGTCTTCACGACGTCGGGCCCCGTGATGAACATGTACGACGACCCCTCCACCATGAAGATGAAGTCGGTGATCGCCGGCGAGTACACGGCGCCGCCGGCGCATGGGCCCATGACGAGTGAGATCTGCGGCACGACGCCCGAGGCCTGCACGTTCCGCCAGAAGATCTCCGCATATCCGGCGAGCGAGACGACGCCTTCCTGGATCCGCGCGCCGCCCGAGTCGTTGATGCCGATCACGGGGCAGCCGTACTTCACGGCGAGATCCATGACCTTGCAGATCTTGTCGGCGAACACCTCGCTGAGCGAGCCGCCGAAGACGGTGAAGTCCTGCGAGAAGACGAAGACCTTGCGCCCGAAGATCGTCCCGTAGCCCGTGACGACGGCGTCGCCGTAGGGACGCCGGTCCATCATCCCGAAGTTCGACTCGCGGTGCCGGACGTAGCGGTCGAGCTCGACGAACGAGCCTTCGTCGCAGAGCTTCTCGGCGCGCTCCCGCGCGAGCAACCGGCCCTCCTCGCGACGGCGTGCGACCGCGCGCTCGCTGCCCGCGTGCAGTGCCTTGTCGCGTAGCTCGCGCAGCCACTCGAGCTTCGCCTCCGTGGTCTCGTGCGCATCAGCCATGCGGGGGAGCCTAACCTGCGGGACGTGAGACGCCGCCTGCCTCCTGCGCTGCAGATCCGAGACTTCGGACTGCTCTGGGGAGCGCTCCTCACGAACGGTCTCGCCTCGCAGATGCTCGCGGTCGCGATCGGCTGGCAGGTGTACTCGATCCGCCGCAACCCGCTCGACCTCGGTCTCGTCGGCCTGATGGAGTTCGTGCCGCTGCCGCTGCTCGCCCTGCCCGCAGGGCAGCTCGCCGACCGGCTGCCGCGGCGCGTCGTCACGGCGGCGGCGTTCACCCTCAACATCGCGATCGCGGTCCTGCTCGTCTTCGTCACACTGGCGGGCGCGAAGACGCTGTGGCCGTTCCTCGGTGTCGCCGCGCTCGCGGGGGTCGCGAACGTCGTCGGGAACCCGGCCGCACGGGCGATGACACCGGAGATAGTCCCGACCGAGCTCGTGCCGAGCGCGCTCGCGCTGCGCGGCGTCGCCGGTCAGATCGGCGTTATCGCGGGCCCTGCGCTCGGCGGTGTCATCTTCTCGATCGAGCCGGTCGCCGTCTACATCACCGCCGCCGGGCTCTTGACAGGCTCGCTCGTCGCGGTGCTCGCGATGCGGCCCGTTGCGCGCTCGTTCGTCACGACCGAGCCACCCGGCTGGGACAGCCTCGTGGCCGGCGTCCGCTTCATCATGCGCACGCGCATGCTGCTCGGCGCGATCAGCCTCGACCTCTTCGCGGTGCTCCTCGGCGACTCGATCGCGCTCGCGCCGGTGTTCGCGCGCTCGATCCTCCACATCGGCCCGATCGGCCTCGGCCTGCTGCGCACCGCACCCTCCGTCGGCGCACTCGCCGCGGCGGTGATCCTGGCGCGCAAGCCGCTGCGCACTCCCGCCGGGCCGACGATGCTCGCGATCACTGCGATCTTCGGCGTCGGGATGATCGTCTTCGGTTTCTCGAGGTGGCTGCCGCTCTCGCTGGCGGCGCTCACGGTCACCGGATTCGTGGACATGTTCAGCGTCAATATCCGCCAGACGACGGTCACGCTCCTTACCCCGCCGCAGCTCCAGGGACGCGTGAACGCGGTCGAGTGGGTCTTCATCAGCGCCTCGAACGAACTCGGAGCGTTCGAGGCCGGCGCGCTTGCCCGCCTCATCGGCACCGTGCCCGCGGTCGTCTCGGGCGGCGTTGCGATGCTCGGCATCGCAGCGTCGTGGACGAAGCTCTTCCCGTCGCTCGCGCGGATGGGGCGGCTCGAGGATCTACGGCCGGAGCCCGTGTAGGCTCGACGCATGGCGCTCGACCGCTCGACGATCTGGCCGTACGAGAACGGCGAACCAGGCACCTACTACTACTCGCGCTACGCGAACCCGACGGTGGTCGAAGCCGAGCAGGCGCTCGGCGAGCTCGAGGGCGGCCACGCGCTCCTCTATCCGTCGGGCACCGGAGCGGTGACGAGCCTCGCGCTCGGCTTGTTGCACCCCGGTGACACGATCGCCCTTGCCGAGGGCTGCTACTTCGGCACGGGCGTCACCTTCAAGACGCTCGAGCGCTGGGGCCTGCACTCGGTCGAGTTCGACCAGACGAAGGCGCCGCCGAAGGACGTGCAGCTCGTGTGGCTCGAAGCGCCGTCGAACCCGTTTCTGACCATGCCCGACCTCGAGGCGGCCGCCGCGCATCCGGCGCCCGTCGTCGTCGACTCGACCGCCTCGACGCCGGTGTACCTGCGGCCGCTCGAGCACGGAGCCGACTTCGTGCTGCACAGCGCGACGAAGTACCTCGCGGGCCACCACGACGCCCTGCTCGGCGCCGTCGTGTGCAAGGACGAGGCAGCGGCGTCCGCGCTGCGGAAGTTCCGCACCGTCACGGGCATCGTCGCGGCGCCCGACACCGCCTGGCTGATGCTGCGCGGCCTGAAGACGCTCGAGGTGCGCGTGCAGCGCCAGACCGCGTCGGCCGGCCTTCTCGTCGAGCGACTGCGCAGCCATCCGGCCGTCGAGACGGTGCGCTGGCCCGGCTTCGGCGGTCTCCTCTCCTTCGACGTCGCCGACGCCGAGACCGCGCGGCGCGTCGAGACGGCGACGCGCGTGATCGTGAACGCCACCTCTCTCGGCGGCGTGACGAGCGTGATGGAGAGCCGCGCCCGCTGGGAGGGCGACCGCGTGCCGCCCGGCCTGCTCCGCCTGAGCGTCGGCCTCGAGGATCCCGAGATCCTCTGGCAGGATCTCGCCGCCGCCCTGGCGTAGGAGGGTCTGGCGGAACAGTGGCTGAGCCGCAGGGCCACGCTGGACGCCGCGCTGCCGCGTCCTCGGTCGCCCCGCTAGCACCACTAGCGGGGCTCCCTGCGTCCTTGCATCGCGACGCCCATCGCACCCCTGCAACGAGCACCGTTCCACCAGACCCTCCTAGGACCCACGTGTGGACAGCGTAGGCCGTTTGGCCTACGATCCGAGCGCTCTTTCAGGCGTCGCGGCGCTCGGGTCTGCGTTCAGGTCTTGGCGGGACTCCCCCGCGCGACATCGAATCCCAACCGGGACGAATCGGGACCTACGGAGCGAGGGACGACCTGTGGCGGCTGGACACGAGATCGCGAAGGGCGGGACCGAGGCCGAAGCGCGCGCCCAGGCAGCCCGCGTGCTCGCGGCGATCGGCGACGGCGTTGCGCTCGTCGACCTCGGCGGCCGCGTCCGGCTCTGGAACGCCGCGGCGGAGCGGATCACGGGCCTCGCGGCCGGTGACGTGATCGGGCGCGGCGTCCGCGAGGCCATCCCCGGCTGGGAAGCAATCGAGCCGAGAATTCCTGTCGCCCCGATGGGCGAAGCCGGACGAGCCGAGAGCGTCCCGGTCGAGATCGGCGACCGCGAGCTGTGGCTCTCGGTGTCCGCGGTCGGCGTCGAGGACGGCACCGTCTACGCCTTCCGCGATCTCACCGAGGAGCGTGCGCTCGAGGCGATGCGGCAGGACTTCGTGGCCACGGTGTCACACGAGTTGCGAGCGCCGCTCGCGGCGATCCACGGCGCGGCGCTCACACTCCGGCGGAACGACGTCGAGCTCGAGGTGGAGGTGAAGGCGAAGCTGCTCGAGGTGATCACGGAGGAGTCGAACCGCCTCGCCGAGATCGTCAGCGACCTCCTGCTCGCAAGCCAGCTCCACACCGGGAAGCTGTACGTGAACATCGAGGTCTGCGACCCGCTGGCGATCACGCAACTCGTGCTCGACGCCGCGCAGACGCATCTGCCCGAGAACGTCGCCCTCGCACTCGACGCTCCGGCCGAGCTTCCGGCCGTCGTCGCCGACCCGGGCCAGTTGCGGCAGGTGTTGTCGAACCTGATCGAGAACGCGGTCAAGTACTCACCGGACGGCGGCACCGTGACGGTCGCCCTCGCGCCGGAGAACCGGCACGTGCGTTTCTCGATCAACGACTCCGGCCTCGGCGTCCCTCCGTTCGAACAGCGGCGCATCTTCGAGAAGTTCTTCCGCCTCGACCCCGGCATGACGCGGGGCATCGGCGGCACCGGCCTCGGCCTCTACATCTGCCGCGAGCTCGTGCGGCGCGTCGACGGCCGGATCTGGGTCGAGTCGGACGGCCGCTCCGGCTCGACGTTCCATGTCGAGATCCCGCAGGAGACCGTGCCCGCTCCGGCCAAGGTCAGCCGCCGCCACCCCGCCGCCGCGTAGCGCTGCAGCGAAAGACTCGGGGTCGGATACGGGACAACCCCCATACCCGGGCCGCGCCCGCGCTGGCAGACTTTCGGGGCATGCGGATCACGGAGACGGGAGGGGGAATCCTGTGAAAACCAGACAAAATCTCGCGGCGCGCGCGGGCCGCTGGAGTGCCGCGCACTGGAAAACGGCGACCCTCCTCTGGCTCGCCTTCGTCGTCCTCGCCGTCGGCATCGGCCGGGCCGTGGGCACGCACAAGCTGTCCGACTCGGAGCAAGGCACGGGCGAAACCGCACGGGCCCAGGCGATCCTCGCGGCCGCCGGGTTCAAGACGCCGGCCTCCGAGAACATCCTCGTCGAGTCGAAGACACTGACCTCGGACGCACCGGCGTTCAAGGCGACGGTCCGCGACACCGCCGCCGCCCTGCGGACGATGCCGCAGGTCACGAACCTCCGGACGACCGGAGTCGGCCTCGTCTCGAAGGACCGGCACGCACAGCTGATCGAGTTCGACATGAAGGGCTCGGCCGACAAGGCCGTCGACCATGTGAAGCCCGTGCTCGACAAGATCGCCTCGGTGCAGGCGACACACAAGGACTTCACCGTCGCCGAGTTCGGCTTCGCGAGCGCGACGAAGGAACTGAACGACACGGTCGGCCACGACTTCCAGAAGGCGGAGAAGCTCTCCGTGCCGATCACGTTCCTGATCCTGCTCTTCGCGTTCGGCGCGTTCGTCGCCGCCGGCATCCCGGTGCTGCTCGCGTTCACGGCGGTGCTCGGATCGCTCGGCCTCGCGCAGGTCGCAAGCCACGCGTTCCACGCGTCCGACGCCACGCAGTCCGTGATGCTCCTGATGGGCATGGCGGTCGGCGTCGACTACTCGCTCTTCTATCTGAAGCGCGAGCGGGAGGAGCGCGCCGCA
>JBGPLW010000094.1:0-8982 GCA_041486645.1 Gaiellaceae bacterium
CGCGTCGTCCCCTACGCTGGCTAGGCGATTCCCCGTAGGTCCCGGGGACGCACCTCTACCCGCTGGTACCTCCACTGCCCGTACTTGATGAAATCACTGCCGGACCACCTCCTTTCCGCGGTATCTGGAAGATAGCGAACCGAGCGGCGGGCGTGTGCCCTAGCGCCGGGCATTCGCGCGGGTCGCCACCTGGAGCAGCCCGAGGCACATCTCGTCGGTCGTGCCCTCGCCCCAGAGCACGTACCGCGGCGCGAGCGGCTTCCCGCCCACGACCGGTTGCGCGCTGCGCGAGTTGTCGAAGCGGCAGCTGACACGGATCGTGTCGCCGGTCTCGGCGTCGACGGGATGCTCGAGGTAGTACGCGTCCTGCCAATGGAAGTCCCAGTGCGGGATGTGCAGCAGCGTCTGCGCGCGAGGCGTGCCGGGGTTCAGCTCGATGCGGATGTCGACACCGCGCAGGTGCATGTGGCCGGCGACGCCGTAGATGCGGATCGGCCGGTTCACCGTGCGGTCGCACGACGTGCCGATGCTGTGCGCGTCGCCGACCAGTGATGGGTAGTCGGCCATCGTCTTCTTGCAGAGATAGAGCAGCCCGATCGAGATGAAGGCGGCGTCCTGCCCGTACTTCTTCACCTCGCTGCGATAGGCGGCGTCGCGCGTGCAGAGTGCGGAAGTCATCCCCGCCGGGCACGGCAGCTCGACCGGTGCCGGTGCGAGGAAGGTGTCGAGCGGAGTGAGCGTCGAGCCGGCCGCGGGGACGAGCTTCAGCACCGCGCTCGACCGGTCTGGCTTGCTCACATGCGCGTGGCCTGCGTGGAGCAGGTTGTAGTGGATCTGCATCACGATCACTGCGTCGCTGTGCAGGAGCACGCCCGTGCCGGCCGGCAGGTCGTTCGTCGCGTGTCCGGGCACCCACGCGCTGATCCATTGCGGCGAGCCGAGGCGGTCGCTCGCCGCGTTCCCCGCGGATGCGCGCGTCTCGGTCAGCTGCGGGCCGCCGAAGCAGGTCCAGCCCTTGCCGCCGGAGGCGGCGTCGAGGCGGCGCGCCTCGGTCGCGTTGTCGCCGGTGGCCTCGAAGAGGATCACGTGGTGGACGAGCTCTGTGCGCTGCGGTTTCACGACCGCCGAGGTCACGAACATGTTCTGCGACAGCTTCGGGTCGAGGAGCATGCAGTGGTAGTCGTCGGTCGAGCCGCTGATCACGCGCGGCGTGTACGAGCGCGACGGGGTGAGGGTGAGCGTCGTCCCGGGCGCTGTCGCTGTTCCGTCGAGTGGTTTCACCGACCGGCCGCTGCCGAGCTTTGCGCCGCCGCGCACCCACGCGGCGATGAGGAACTTCTCGTCCGGCGTGAGCAGCCGGCGCGACGAGCCGAGGAGGGCGGGCGAGTCGGAGCCGGGCATCCAGGGCGGCATCGTCCCGTTCTGCGTCCGCCGGAGGATCGCCTGCGCGTACCCCTGCGTCGAGAGCGCCGACGTGAGCGAGAAGGGCGCGACACCGCCGAGCTGATGGCAGCTCGCGCACTTCGCGGCGAACACCGGCGCGACGTCGTCCCAGGTCGGTGTGACCGTGGCGCCCGCGCTTTGGCCGCCACCCCGCAGGGCGAGCCCCGCGAGGAGGAGCGCTGCGACGGCGGCGGTCAGGACGAGCAGGCCTCGGCGCACGACTCAGAGGGTATCGCGCTTTATCCTGCGGGCGTGCGCGCCGAGCTGACGATCGAGATCGAGGACGAGGGGCGCCCGCTGCTCTTCACGCTCCGCGCACTCAACAGCCCGGTGCCGTTCCGGGTCCGCCACGAGCTCGAGCCGAGCGGTGCGGGCACGCGACCGCGGGTCACGGGCGAGGGCGACGCCGGCCTGCTGCCGGGCTTCGCCGCCGGGATCATGGCGCGTCGCGCCGAGAAGCAGTTCAGGAGGGACTTCGAGCGGCTGAAGCGGCTGCTCGAGGAGACGTAGCCGATGTCGAGTCGTGCGCTCGTCCTGGCGACCGTTGCAATCCTCTCACTGTCGCTCGCTTCAGTTGGCGCAGCCGACGCCCGGCCCTTCGCCGCCCTCGACCGAGTCTTCGCAGATCGACCCGACGAGGCGGTGGGGCCCCAGGTCCACCTGGTCTACGCGGTCCCGAGCGGCGGGCAGGACGGCGCCCTCGACACGAACGGAGCGATCGGCGGATGGATCACGACCTTCAACGATTGGCTCGCAGCAGCAACCGGTGGTGTGAGGCTTCGCGTCGACACGTTCCAGGGGCAACCGGACGTGTCGTTCATCCGGTTACCCGAGACTGACGCAGCGCTGGCGAGTCAGGGCGCTTTCGCGAACGACACGATCTTGAGCGAGCTCCGTGCCGTTGGTCTCAACGACTCCACCAAGACGTATGCAGTCGTAGAAGAGGGCGGCAACAGCGGCGCATGCGGCTGGGGCGGCGGCGGCCGTCCGCTCGCCGTCTTGTACCTTCGCGCGGCGCCTTCCGGCGGCTCGTGCGCCGGCATTGCCTGGCCCTTCGTGATGGGCCACGAGATCTTCCACGTGCTCGGAGCGGTCGATCCGTGTGCGCCGCATTACTCCGGGGAGGGGCACGTGAGCGACACGGAGGCGGATCTGATGTTCCGGTACGTCTATCAGGGGACTCCGGTCCTCGACCCCGGCCATGACGACTACTACGGCCCGGCGGGCGACAACCATCTGCCGGCGAACTGTCCTGCGTCCGCGAACGTGGCGAACAGCCTGTTCCTGACCAGCCATCCCTTCTACCGGCTCTCCGTCACGCTCAGGGGGAGCGGTACGGTGTCCGTTTCCGGCTCCTTCGTCTGCACCCCGTCGGCTCCCGCCGACTGCTCGCCGGCGCTCGAAGGTGGTGCCGAGGCCATCCTCGTCGGAGTGCCGGACGAGGGCTCCCACTTCGTGGGCTGGAGCGGGGGCGGGTGCTCGGGCGCGGAAGACTGCAGCCGCACGATGGATGCCGACACCGCCGTGACCGCGACGTTCGCCGTGAATCCGACCTCCCGATTCGCGATCAAGGGCCAGGGCCGCATCGAAATCCGCGGCGCCGGAAGCTGTTCGAAGGCGGCGTGCTCGGTTCAGCTCCCCTACGACCGCAATACGACCATTCGCGCGGTCCCGGCGAAGCACTGGCACTTCCTGGGCTGGGCGGGCGCGTGCAAGGGAAAGACGCTCGGCTGCACCGTCAGGTCGAAGGACAGCCTCAGTGTGCTTGCTGTGTTCGGCCGGTCCTGACCCGCTCGACCTCGGCGCGCACCCAGCAGGTCGCGAGATGGTCGTTGACGACGCCGCAAGCCTGCATCGCCGCCCAGACCGTCGTCGGGCCGACGAAGCGGAAGCCGGCGGCCTTCAGCTGCTTCGAGAGCTCTTTCGACTCCGGCGTCTGCGCCTGCCAGTCCGCCGTCGTGCGCGGCTGCGCGTAGTCGGCCGGCGCAAACGACCACACGAGCTCGTGCAGCGGTGTGCCCGCTTTGCGCAGCGCGAGCACGCCACGCGCGTTTGCGATCGCGGCCTCGATCTTGCCGCGGTGGCGCACGATGCCGGCGTCACCGAGCAGCCGTTCGATGCGGCGCTCTGTGAACCGTGCGACGGCGTCGGGATCGAACTCGGCGAACGCGCGGCGGAAGTTCTCGCGCTTGCGCAGAATCGTCAGCCACGAGAGCCCCGACTGGAACCCTTCGAGGCAGAGCCGCTCGTAAAGACCGCGCTCGTCGGTGACGGGCCGGCCCCACTCCTCGTCGTGATACGCGACGTAGAGCGGGTCGCTCGTCGGCCAGCAGCGCGGCCTATCCGACGTCGACCTTGACGACACCGTCGACGATCTTCACCGGGTATGTCTCGACCGGCTGGAACGCGGGCAGCGAGAGCGGCCGCCCCGTGGAAAGCTCGAAGGCGGAGCCGTGGCGCGGGCAGACGACCGTGCACGTGCTCGGGTCCCACTCGCCCTCGCACAGCGGGCCGTCGTCGTGTGAGCAGCGGTCCTCGATCGCGTACAGCTGCCCGCCGCAGTTGTAGACGCCGACATAGACGCCGGGGCCGGCCGTGACGAGCTTGATTGAGCCGGGCGGGAACTCGTCCGCGGGAGCGACGTCGATCTCGGTCAAGCCCGGGGCCCTACGTGAGCTCGAGCTCGTCAAAGCCGGCGAGGCCGTCGGGCAGCGGCGTTCCCTTCGCCTTGTGCAGCGCCACCTTCAGCGTCGTCAGCCCGAGCATCGCGCACTTGAGGCGGACGGGCGTCAGCGGGATGGCGATCTCGTCGAGCAGCTCCTGCTTGTCGAGTGTCGCGACCGCAAGAGCCGTCTTCCCCTGCACCATCTCGATGAGCATCGACGTCGCGGCCTGCGAGATCGCGCAGCCACGGCCGGAGAACTTCACCTCGTCGATCGTCTCGCCGTCCTCGCCGAACGCGACGTAGATCGACACTTCGTCGCCGCACAGCGGGTTCTGGCCCTCCGCTTCCGCGTCGGGATTCTCGAGCGTGCCGTGCCCGCGCGGGTTCTTGTAGTGATCGAGAATCACTTCGCGGTACATCTGGTCGAACTCGTTCACGCAAACACCTTACGGACCGTGTGCAACCCGTCGGCGAGCTGGTCGATCTCCTCCTGCACGGTGTACAGATAGAAGCTCGCCCGGTTCGTCGCCGCCACGCCGAGCTTCTGCATCAGCGGCTGGCAGCAGTGGTGTCCCGCGCGAATGGCGACACCCTGCATGTCGAGGATCTGCGCGACGTCGTGCGGGTGGATGCCGTCGATGTTGAACGAGACGATGCCCGCGCGGCGCTCGGCCGGCGGCCCGTAGAGCGTGATGCCCGGCACCTCGGCGAGCCGTCCGAGCGCGTAGGCGGCGAGCTCGTGCTCGTGCGCCTCGATCGCCTCGAAGCCGACGGCGTTCAGGTAGTCGATCGCCGCGCCGAAGCCGACCGCCTCCGCCATCGGCGACGTGCCGGCCTCGAACTTGTGCGGTAGCTCGCCCCAGGTCGTCCGGTCGAGCCGCACCGAGCTGATCATGTGGCCGCCGGTCAGGAACGGCTCCATCTTCTGGAGCAGCTCGCTGCGGCCCCACAACGCGCCGACGCCGCTCGGACCGCACATCTTGTGCGCGGAGATCGCGACGAAGTCTGCGCCGAGCGCCTGCACGTCGAGCGGGACGTGTGGCGCCGACTGCGCCGCGTCGCAGACGAAGATTGCGCCCTGCTCGTGCGCCCAGGTGACGAGCTTCTCGACCGGGTTGATCGTTCCGAGCGAGTTCGAAACGTGGTTCGTCGCGACGACCTTGATCCGACCCTGCGCCGCGATGCCGCCGAGCGCAGAGAGATCGAGCTCACCCTCCTCGGTGAGAGGGATCATCACGAGGCTCGCGCCGGTGCGACCGGCGATGTACTGCCACGGCACGAAGTTCGAGTGGTGCTCGAGCTCGCTGACGACGACAAGGTCGCCGGGGTTGAGGTTCGACATTCCCCACGAGTAGGCGACGAGGTTGATCGCCTCGGTCGCATTGCGCACGAAGATGATCTCGCGCACGTCCGGCGCATTCACGAGGGCGCGCACCTTCTCGCGCGCGTTCTCGAGCGCGGCGGTCGCGCGCTCCGCGAGCACGTAGACGCCGCGGTGCACGTTCGCGTACGACGTCGAGTAGAAGTCGGTCATCGCTTCCATCATCTGGCGCGGCTTCTGCGAGCTCGCGGCCGAGTCGAGGAAGGCGAGCGGCTTGCCGTGGATCAGCTGCTCGAAGATCGGGAAGTCGGCGCGGATCGCCCGCGCGTCGAGTGCCTTCGTCTTTCCGGCTGCAATCGCCACATATCCATGGTAGGGGCTAGCGCACGCGGAACGAGGCGCCGATATAGCCGGGCGCTGCAGCCTTCCCTGAGCCGGCCGGGAGCTTGGCCTTGCCCGCGGCATTCGCGTGGTAGGTCCGGCCGCCGATCCGGAAGGTCGCCGTCGGCACCGGGAACCCGTCGTCGAGCGCCTGCGCCCATCGCGTCACGACCTTCTTCGTACCGACCGTCTTCGTCGTCTTCGAGACGAGGACGGTGAGCCCGGGCTGGAGCGTCTGCTCGAGCAGGTTCGCGCCCGTGTTCACGACGACGTCCACCGACCCTGGATCGCCGTCGATTCCTGCGGCCGAGACCTGGACCATCGTCCCCGGCACGGGCACCGAGACCGCGGCTCCGAAGTGCTCGCCGTGGCTGCGCGAGCGGGCCGCGTGTACCGCGCCGCCGCCCGTCCAGACGATCCAGAGGCGGTCCTGCGCGTCGAGCGCGAGCGCCATGTGCGGATCGCCGCCCGTGAACGGCCCGCGGAAGCTGACGCCGTCGCCGGCCGGCTGGCCGCCGCGGAAGGGGACGACGGTGAGGCTCGTCGCGTCCGGGCTGCCCGGCGGCCACGCCATGAACGTGTTGCCGAGCTTGTCCGCGACGAGCGGGACACGGTCGGTGTGCTGCCCGGTCGGCTTCAGCTCCGTCGAGCCCGTTGGGCTGAGGTCGGCCCCGAGCCGCTCGTAGAGGAACGTCCCGTCTGCCGTTGCGTTCGAGAAGAACGCGACCTGCACAAGCCCGGCCGTGTCGACGGCGAGCGATTCCGCGTAGCCGCAACAGCGTGGGAAGACGTTCTTCACGTACTCGCCGTTCAGGCCGCGGAAGACGTTGACGCCGGCAGTGCTGTCCTGCGCGAAGTACGGCGTCCCGTCCGCGGCGACTGAGGCCGCCATCACGGGACCTGTCGCGTGCGACTGCGTTTGCGCGTTTGCGCTCCACGTCTGCCCGTCGTCGGTCGACGTCAGGCGCCCGACTCCCTGGGCGTTCGGGTAGTAGAGCTGGATCGCGCCGCTCGGCTGCTGCACGAGCTGCGTGCGGTTCGCAACCGGGTCACCGCTCACGAGCACCTTCGCCGCCCCGTGGTTGCGAGAGATCGAGATCGTCCCCGCGACCGGAGAATCCCACGAGACGAGCTCGCTTCCCTGCTGCGTGACGAGAAGCGACGGGACGACGGTGTTCTGCACGCCGCTTGCAAGCGGCGTCCAGGCGAGAGCGACGGGTACGGTGGCAAGGCCTGCAAGCAGGCAGACCGAAAGGACGGCACGGCGCATTGCCCGACGATGCCACTCGCTTCGAAAACGCGCAAGCGTTCACGTTTCCGTCACCGCCCGCGTGGCAGCATCGAGTGATGCGCAGAGCGCTCCTCTTCGCGATGCCTGCGCTCGCGCTCCTCGCCGGTTGCGGTGGCGGTCACACCCAGGCCGACCCGGCGGTAACGGCGTCGTCGTCGACCGCGCCGGCCGCGCTGCGGAAGCTGCCTCTTCTTCACCTTCGCCCCGTGGCGGCCGGCAACCTCGACACCGGGGTGCAGGACGCAGCGGCCGCGCCGTTTCGCGACGGCGCGGTCCTCGTCGGCGGCCTGACGCCGGCCGACACGTCGACCGACGTGATCGTCACTGCGACGCGGGCCGGCTCGCAGCGCGTCGGGCGCATCCCCGCGGCGCTCCACGACGCGGCCGCCGTGACGATCGGTCGCAACACGTACGTCTTCGGCGGCGGCAACGGCGTCTCCCAACTCGACGGCATCCTCGCCGTCGATCCGCGCACCGGCGCTGCGCAAGCGGCCGGCCGCCTGCCTGCGCCCAGTTCGGACCAGGCCGGCGCGGCCATCGGCCAGACGGCGTACATCGTCGGCGGCTACACCGGCACGCGCTGGCTCGACACGATCGTCGCCTGGCGGCCGGGCGGCCGGGCACACGTCGTCGCGCACCTGCCGCACGCGGTGCGCTACGCGGCGGTCGCCGCCGCGGGCAAGAGAGTCGTCATCGCAGGCGGCTCGCTCGAGAACGGAACGGCGAGCGACGCGGTGTACGCATTCGTCCCCGAGACCGGACGGGTAGAGCGCCTCGGCCGGCTGCCGGCGCCGACAACCCACGCCGCGGCCGCGGCGATCGGGTCGGTCGCGTTCGTCGTCGGCGGCCGGGGCGCGTCCACGGGCACGCCGACAGCGCGAATCGTCGCCGTTGATCCCGTCGCGAAGCGCATCCGCGTTGCCGGCGCCCTCGACCGGCCGCTCTCCGACCTGGCCGCGGTCGCGACCTCGCGCGGGATCCTGCTCGCGGGCGGGCGCAGTGCGACGGCGACTGCCTCCGATCTCACCGAGCTCGTCCGAGCGACGGCGTCGTTCCGGGCAGCGGCGAACGTTCCCGTCAAGAACGTCTATGCCGCCGACCGCGTCGGCAACCTCAGCGCAGTGGCGCGCCTCGCGCGGCCGCTCGTCTACGTCCCGAACAGCGACAGCAACACGGTCGACGTGATCGACCAGAAGACGTTCAAGATCGTCGGGCACTTTGCCGTCGGAGCGCTTCCGCAGCACGTCGTGCCGTCGTGGGACCTCAAGACCCTGTACGTCACGAACGACGTAGGCAACTCTCTCACCGCGATCGATCCGCGCACCGGCAAGCCCGGCCGCACGATCCCGGTCGACGACCCGTACAACATGTACTTCACACCCAACGGCCGCTACGCGATCGTCGTCGCAGAACGGCTGCATCGTCTCGACTTCCGAGACGCGCACACCTTCAAGCTCCACAACTCGTTGCACGTTCCGTGCTCGGGCGTCGACCACATGGACTTCTCCGCAGACGGCCGCTACGCCATCGTCAGCTGCGAGTTCTCGAGTCAGATGCTGAAGATCGACGTGCGGTCGGAGCGCGTTGACGGCGTGCTCCAGCTACGTTCCGGCGCCGCGCCGCAGGATGTGAAGCTCTCACCGGACGGGAAGGTCTTCTATGTCGCGGACATGAACTCGAACGGCGTCTGGCTGGTCGACGGCGTCAACCTTCGCGTGCTGCGCTTCATGCCGACCGGCCGCGGCGCCCACGGTCTGTACCCGAGCCGCGACGCCCGGTACCTCTACGTGACGAATCGCAGCGAGGGTTCGATCTCCGTCGTGTCCTTCGCGACGCGTCACATCGTCCGCACCTGGCGCATTCCGGGAGGCGGCAGCCCCG
>JBGPLW010000095.1:0-8970 GCA_041486645.1 Gaiellaceae bacterium
GATCGTGCGGGGCAACTTGATCGACGAGAGGTAGACCATGAGCCAGGAGATCATCGAGGCCGTTCGGGAGATCGAGCGCGAGAAGGGAATCGAGGAGGGCGCGCTCGTCGCCGCCCTCGAGGACGCGCTGCTCGCGGCCTACAAGAAGACGGCCGGCGCGTCGCGTCACGCGGCCGTCGAGATGGATGACGGCGGCGACTTCCGCGTCTACTCGATCGAGCTTCCCCCCGACGTCGAAGAGCACCTGCTCGACGACGCGCGCGAGCGCAAGCTCGAGGAGCTCGAGCGTCTCGAGGAAGAGACGGGCGAGCGCCAGCACACGCTCATCTCCGACGACGACCTCGATGTCGACTGGTCCGACATCCCGGAGGATCAGATCAAGCGCGAAGACGTCACCCCGGAAGGTTTCGGTCGCATCGCCGCGCAGACGGCGAAGCAGGTCATCCTGCAGCGCATCCGCGAGGAGGAGCGGCGGATGATGTACGACGAGTACATCGACCGCGTCGGCGAGGTCGTCACCGGCATCGTGCAGCAGGCCGGCGACCGCAACAACGTGCTCGTCGATCTCGGCAAGGTCGAGTCGCTGCTGCCGCGCTCGGAGCAGGTCGACGGCGAACGCTACGAGCAGGGCTCGCGCATCAAGGCCGTCATCACCGAGGTGCGCTCGGGCACGAAGGGGCCGCAGGTCATCCTGTCGCGCCGCGATCCCGAGCTGATCAAGACGCTGTTCGAGCTCGAGGTGCCGGAGATCGCCGACGGCCTCGTCGAGATCCGCGGCGTCGCACGCGAGCCGGGCTACCGGTCGAAGATCGCCGTCGAGTCGCACGCGCAGGGCGTCGACCCCGTCGGCGCGTGTGTCGGACCGCGCGGTTCGCGCGTCCGCATGGTCGTGTCGGAGCTGCGCGGCGAGAAGATCGACATCATCCCGTGGAACAACGAGCCTGCGCGCTTCGTCGCAAAGGCGCTGTCGCCGGCACGCGTCCGCGAGGTCTACCTCGACGACGACGGCAAGGAGGCGACGGTTGTCGTTCCCGACGACCAGCTCGCGCTCGCGATCGGCAAGGAGGGCATGAACGCCCGCCTCGCCGCCCGCCTCACCGGCTGGAAGATCGACATCCAGAGCGACACCGAGTTCGCGCAGGCCGAGGCCGAGATCGCGTTCGGCGGCCCCGACGGCGCGGGCGAGGACATCTCCGGCCGCTGCTCCGCGATCCTCTCGAACGGCAAGCGTTGCCCGAATGCCGCGCTGCCCGGTTCGAAGTACTGCGGCGTCGCAGCGCACCAGGAGCTCGCGCTCCACGACACGGATGACGAGGAGCTCGTCGTGACCGAGTCCGAGCCGGAGCTCGAGGCGCGCGCGGACGAGCTGCCGCCCGACGCCGAGTCGGTCGGCCCGTTGCTGCCCGAGCTCGAGGTCGAGACCATCGGGCCGGACTCGGCACCGCCGGTCGTCGAGCCGGTAGAGACCGATCCGGAGGAGCCGGCCGTCTCGCCGCACGCGGAGGTCGCACCGCTGCCCGAGGTTCCCGCCGGCATTCCGGTGGAGCACGAGGAGGCACCGGACGAGGCGTAAGTGCCCGCGCCGGTGAGGTCGTGCGTCGGCTGCGGCCGGCGTGCTGACCAGACCGAGCTCGTCCGCTTCGGCGCCCGGGACGGCCTGCTCGTCCCAGGCCGCGAGGTGCCGGGCAGGGGCGTCTACACCTGCAAACGGCTCGTGTGCTTCGAGCGGGCGGTATTGCAGAGAGGATTCGCGCGGGTGCTCCGGCAGACCGTCCGGGTCGATCCGTCACTCGCACGTCTTTACACTGAGGAGTCGCATGGCTAATGGAGGCAAACCGAATCGTCCGCTCCGCCCGCGCGGCGGCAGCGGGCCCGGCAATCGCCGGCGTCGCGTCGTGATCGACAACCAGGCTGCGCGTCCGCGTGACGCGCGCTCGGGGCGCGGCCGCGACGACACGCCGCGGCGCGAGGGCACGCGAACGCCGGCGGCGCCTCCCACGGGCCCTGTCTCCGTCGAGTCGGGCGTCAGCGTCCGCGACTTCTCGCAGACGCTCGGCGTCTCCATGCAGAACATCATCAAGTCGCTGATGAGCCTCGGCGTGATGAAGACGGCGACGCAGTCGCTCACCGACGAGGAAGTCGAACTGATCGCGGCCGAGCTCGAGCGCGAGGTCACGATCCGCCACGCCGACGAGGAAGAAGAGCCTGAGGCATTCGACGACGCCGACGAATCGATGGTCACGAGGCCGCCGGTCGTCACGATCATGGGCCACGTCGATCACGGCAAGACGACGCTCCTCGACGCGATCCGCAACGCGAAGGTCGTCGAGACCGAGGCGGGTGGCATCACGCAGCACATCGGCGCGTACCAGGTCGACGTCGACGGGCGCAAGGTGACGTTCCTCGACACACCGGGCCACGAAGCTTTCACGGCGATGCGTGCGCGCGGCGCGAAGGTCACCGACATCGCGGTGCTCGTCGTCGCCGCCGACGATTCGGTCATGCCGCAGACGCGCGAGTCGATCTCGCACGCGCGTGCGGCCGACGTGCCGATCGTCGTCGCCGTCAACAAGATCGATCTTCCCGACGCGAACCCCGACCGGGTGCTCGCCGATCTGTCGGCCGACGGCCTCCAGCCGGAGGCGTGGGGCGGCACAACGCAGATTGCGTTCGTCTCGGCGAAGCAGCAGACGGGCATCGACGACCTGCTCGAGAAGATCTTGCTCGTCGCCGACCTCGAGCTCGACCCGAAGGCGAACCCGAACGTCGAGGCGTCCGGGCCGATCATCGAGTCGCGTCTCGACATCGGTCGCGGGCCCGTGGCGACGATGCTCGTCCACCGCGGCACGCTGCGGGTGGGCGATGCGGTCGCAGCGGGCGACGCCTGGGGCAAGGTGCGCGCGCTCTACAACTACAAGGGCGAGAAGCTGCTCGAGGCGAAGCCGGGCGACCCCGTCGAGATCCTCGGCTTCGACAAGCCGCCGCCCGCAGGCGAGCTGGCGCGCGTGGTCGAGAACGAGCGCGCCGCGCGCGACCTCGCGCAGAAGCGGGCCGAACGCCTGCGTCGCGAGCAGCTCGCGTCACAGCGCCCGTCCGGCGTTTCGCTCGAGAGTCTCTTCGACCAGCTTCAGGCCGGCGAGGTCCGCGACCTCAACCTCGTGATCAAGGGCGACGTGCAGGGCTCGGTCGAAGCGGTCGTCAGCGAGCTCGCCAAGATCCAGCACCCCGAGGTGCGCGTCAACGTCATCCACCAGGGCGTCGGCGGGATCACCGAGAACGACATCATGCTCGCCGCTGCGTCGAACGGCATGGTCGTCGGGTTCAACGTCCGGCCGAACGCCGAAACGCGCGCCGTCGCGGAGCGGGAGGGCGTCTAGATTCGCATGTACGACGTCATCTACAAGCTCACCGAGGACATCGAGCAGGCGCTCGTCGGCATGCTCGCCACCGTCAAGACCGAGGAGACGATCGGCGAGGCGGAGGTGCGCGAGACGTTCCGCGCCTCGCGCATCGGCACGATCGCGGGCTGCATGGTCACGAACGGCCTACTGCGCCGCGGCGCGCAGGTGCGCGTGATCCGCGACAGCACCGTGATCTACACGACGACGATCGACTCCCTGAAGCGGTTCCAGGACGACGCGCGCGAGGTCCAGGAGGGCTTCGAGTGCGGCCTCCACCTCCAGAACTTCGACGACGTCAAGGTCGGCGACACGCTCGAGTGCTTCGAGACGCGGGAAGTCGAGCGGACGTCGCTCGACGAGCCGCCGTCGGCCGCTTAGAGGAGGTCCAGCACCGGGCGGGCCTGCTCGCCGCCGGCTTCGGCGTGCGCGCGCAGCGAGATGCCGTGCGGTCCCTTTGCGTCCCGGGCCTCGGGGTGCGCGTCGATGATCGCCTGCACGGTCGAGACGTCACCGAGCATCGCGGCGACGTAGACGTCGATGCGCGCTCCCTCAGCCAGGAGGAATTCGGCGATGTCGCGGCGGCCCATGTGCCCGGCCGCCCCGAGCGCCGTCTCCCAGTCGCCGGCGCCCCAGTCCCAGGCGGCGTTCAGGAGCCCGGGCTGCGCCGCAAGCGCAGAGCGCACGAAGTCGAGGTCGCCGTGGGCCTTGGCGACGAAGGCCTCGACGGCGTCGGGATCGAGCCGCGGCGGTTGTTCGTTCATGAGGTCGCCTTCTGTTTCGCGCCGTGGAAGATGAGGAGCTGGCACAGCTCGTCGTTTGCGTTGGCTTCCGCAACCCGTAGCGGCGTCGCGTCGTCGCCGCCGGTGAGCTCGGTGTCGGCGCCGTGCTCGAGGAGAAGCCTTGCGATCTCGTTGGCGCCGGCGAACGCGCACGTCCCGAGCGCTGTCACGCGGGCGAAGCTCGCGGTCGCGACGATGTTCGGATCGGCGCCGGCGTCGAGGAGTTTGCGCGCGGCCTCGGTGTTGCGCGCAAACGCTGCCATGTGCAGCGGCGTGAAGCCGTCTGGCGTGCGCGCATCCGGTGCGGGGAGCCCGTCGCTCTCGCCGACCATGATCCGGTCGAACGGCTCGAGTGGGGGGTCGGCATCTCGGACGGCTGCGAAGACCTCGCCGCCCCGGTAGGCCGCTCGCATCACCGCCGTCAGGCCCTGGTCGTCGTGCAGCGCAGCCTGTTCCGGCTCGCGCGCCAGCAGAGCGCGGAGGCCGTCCGCGTCGCCTGCGTCGATCAAGTCGAAGATCGTCATCCCTTCCTCCCTGGACGGATGGGAGATTATTAGTTAGCCTCTACAAGTATGTCAAGTGCCGCTCGCGAAGCCGCCGATCGCATCCACTCGGCGTCGATCCATCTCCTGCGCCGCGTCGCGCGGGAGGACGCCGTCGCCGGTGTCTCGCCGGCGCGGCTCTCGGCCCTCTCCGTGCTCGTGTTCGCGGGGTCGAAGACGGTCAGCGAGCTCGCCGTGCTCGAGCGCGTCAAAGTGCCGACGATGAGCCGGCTCGTCGCGGCCATGGAAGGGGAGGGGCTCGTGCGCCGTGTGCCGCACGGCAGCGACGCGCGCGCGGTCGTCCTCCACTCGACGGCGAAGGGGCGGCGCGTGCTCGAGCGCGCGCGCGAGCTGCGGCTCTCGCTGCTCGCCTCGCTGCTGTCGGAGGCGTCGCCGCGCGAGGTCGAGACCGTGCGAGCTGCGGCAGAGATCGTCGACCGGCTGGTGCTGTAGTGCCGAGCGGCTTCGTCGGCGTGCTGACCTGTGAGCTGCACTTTCCGTCGGCGCACTCGCTGAAGGAGAAGCGGCACCACCTGCGCGGCGCGAAGGCCCAGCTCCAGAACCGCGTCGGCGCGTCGGTGGCGGAGGTAGACCACCACGACGTGTGGCAGCGCACGCGGATCACGGTCGCGTGTGTCGCCCGCGAGCATCACGAGGTCGAGCGGCTGCTCGACGAGGCCGAGCGCTGGTTGCGCGGGCAGGAGTGGGAGGTCGCGCTCGCGGAGCGCTTCGTCGTCGATCCCGACGATTAAACGAAGGCGCGGACGATCGTGATCGTGCCGCTGACGACGAGGATGACGCCGATCGCGCGGAGGAGCCCTGCCGCGGAGAGGCGCCCCGTGTAGCGCGACCCGATCAGCGCGCCCGGAATCGACGCCGCTGCGCCGACCGCGAGCAGCGGCCAGTCGACCCCGCTCGGCACGTGACCGAGGAGGCCGGCGGCACCGACCGCGACGCCGACGACGAGATTCGTCCCGACGGCACGCGCAGGCTCCTCGCCCACCCAGCGGAGCAGCGCGGGAACGCGAAGCGTGCTCAAGATGAGCCCGATCAGGCCGCCGATCACGCCGATGACGGCACCTGCAATCACCGCGGCGCGGATGTCGACGGACGCCTTCGGCCTGGCCAGCCCCGCCCGCCGCGGCCGCAGCAGGTCGAGGCCAAAGAGGAGCAAGCAAGAGCCGATCACGAGTCGCAGGACGTTCGCCGGCAGGTGCCCCGCGGCATACCCGCCGCCGAGAGCGCCGGCCACCGACGGCGGCAGCATCCAGGCGACGAGGCGCCAGTGGACGCGTCGCGCCCGGATGTGGGCGAGCGACCCGGCTGCCGCCGCGAGCCCGGAGACGGCGATGTTCGCGCCACCGGCGGCGGCCGGATTCCCGGCCACGAGCAGGAACACGGGCAGTCGGATGTTGCCGAGAACGAGGCCGAGGAGGCCCCCCGCGAGGGCGACGACAAAGCACCAAACGCCGACAGCCGCGAGGATGAGTGCGTGCACTCGCTTGAATATGGACGATGAGCGAGCGGATGCGACGCGTGAACGAGTCCGTCCGGCAGGTCCTGGCGGAGGCGGTGCCCGAGCTGAAGGACCCGCGGATCGGGCTTGTGACCGTCACCGGGGTCGACACGGCCCCCGACCTTCGGCATGCCGTCGTCTTCGTGAGCGTCCTCGGCTCCGAGAAGAAGAAGCGCGCGACGATGGTCGGCCTGGACGCGGCGCACGGCGTACTGCAGGCGCGGCTCGCGCGCCAGCTCAGGATGAAGCGGACGCCGCAGCTGACCTTCGAGTACGATCAGTCCGTCGAGCGTGGCGTGCGGATGAGCCAGCTGATCGACGAGCTCGCACCCGACGATGACGCAGACGTCGACTGATCTCCAGGCGATTGCGGCGGCGCTGCGCGAGCACGACCGTTTTCTGGTCGTGACCCACGAGAACCCGGACGGCGACGCGCTCGGCTCTCTGCTCGCGACGACCGTCGCCCTGCGCCAGATCGGCAAGGACGTGTTGATGTTCCTGTCAGGCGACGCACCGCTCCCGCGCGAGTACGCGTTCATGCAGCTCGACGGCGTGCTCCGGGAGCCGCCGGGCGACATCGGCGAACGCGTGCTCGTCGCCGTGGATTGCGCGAAGGCCGATCGGATTGGAGCCGACCTCACCGTTTTCGAGCGCGCGAAGCTCGTGCTCGACATCGACCACCACCACGACAACACCCGCTTCGGTGCGGTGAACCTGATCGTCGCCGACGCGTCCTCGACGGGGGAGGTGCTGCGCGATGTCTTCGCCGAGCTCGGCGTCGAGCTGACGCCCGAGATCGCGGAGCCGCTCTACATCGCGCTCGTCACCGACACCGGACGCTTCCAGTACACGAACACGACGCCGAAGGCGCTCCGGCTCGCCGCCGAGCTCGTCGAGGCCGGCGCCGACGTGCATCAGGTCTTCCAGCAGGTCTACGAGTCCGTCGAGTTCGCGAAGCTCAAGCTGCTCGCTCGCGCGCTCGAACGCGCGCGTGTGCTCGAAGGAGGACGGATCGTCGTCTCGTATCTCGTGCGCAACGACTTCGCAGAGGTCGGCGCCGCCGAGGCGTACTCCGAGGGCATCATCGACTACCTGCGGGCGGTCGAGGGCAGTGAGCTCTCCGCGCTCATCCGCGAGCCGCCGCGAGACGACGGCCCGTTGCGCCGCGTCTCGCTGCGCGCGAGCATCGACGAGCTCGACGTCTCCGCGATCGCCCGCACGTTCGGCGGCGGCGGACACCGCCAGGCCGCCGGCTTCTCGAGCGACTCGTCGGTCGACGAGATCACCGAGCTCATCCGCCAGGGATTCGTCGCGCAGCGTGCCCCCGCGAGCGCTTGAGCCCGCGGGCGTCGCGCTGGTC
The DNA here is from genome assembly GCA_041486645.1 of Gaiellaceae bacterium. Taxonomy (GTDB): domain Bacteria; phylum Actinomycetota; class Thermoleophilia; order Gaiellales; family Gaiellaceae; genus Palsa-739. The sequence continues at coordinate 7,599 of JBGPLW010000095.1, forward strand.
GACAAGCCTGCGGGTCCGTCGTCCTTTGCGATCGTCGCGCAGATCCGCCGTGTGACCGGCGCACGGACCGGTCACGCGGGGACGCTCGACCCGTTCGCGACGGGGCTGCTCCTTGTGTTGTCCGGACGGGCAACTAAGATCGCCCCATGCCTCGTCGGCCTGGACAAGCGCTATCTCACCGACGTCGACCTGACGTCACGGACGTCGACCGGCGATCCGGAGGGTCAGATCGTCGAGGAGCTCGAGCCGCCCGGCGAGGCAGAGCTCGAGCGCAGGCTCGCGGGCCTCCGCGGCGAGATCGACCTGCCGATCCCCGCGACGTCCGCGGTGAAGATCGGCGGGGAGCGCGCGTACCGGCTGGCGCGCCGGGGTGTCGAGGTCGAGATGCCCATGCGACGCTCGACGGTCTACGCGCTCGACGTCATCGCGTATACAGGCGACGCGGTCACCCTCGACCTGCGCGTCAGCTCCGGGACGTATGTGCGGGCGATCGCCGGTGCGCTCGGCGGCCACTGCCGCACGCTCAGACGGACGGAGGTCGGGCCGTTCGACGTCGCGGACGCGGTCACGCCCGACGCGTTCGACCCGGCGCTCCTGCTCTCCGAAGCGGATGTGCTCGCACGGGTGGAGGCGGCGTGATCGTCGCGCGCAGTCCCGACGAGCTCGCACCCGAGCGACGCTCGGTCGCGATCGGCACGTTCGACGGCGTCCATCGCGGGCATCGGCGGGTGCTCGAGGCGGCGCGTGCGGCTCACCTGCGGCCGGCCGTCGTGACGTTCGACCCGCACCCGCGGGCGTTCTTCGGGCAGCCCGTCGAGCTGCTCTCGACGCTCGAGCGGCGGCTCGAGCTCCTCGAGGAGGCGGGCATCGAGGACGTCCTCGTGCTCCGGTTCGACGAGGCGCTCGCGGCGCTCGAGCCTGCGGCGTTCGCGGAGGTGATGTTGCGCGGCATCGGCGCCGAGGTCGTGGCTGCCGGTGAGGGGTTCCGGTTCGGGCGCGACCGGGCAGGAGACCTCGGCCTGCTCGAGCAGCTCGGCTTCGTCGTGCGGCGCGTGCCGCTCGTCGACAACGTCTCGTCGAGCCACGTGCGCAAGCTGCTCGCAGTCGGCGACGTTGCACACGCAGCGACGTTGCTCGGCCGGCCGCCCGAGGTCGAGGGGATCGTCGTGATGGGCGACCAGCGCGGACGGCTGCTCGGGTTTCCGACCGCGAATCTCGACACGCCGCCGGAGCTGCTCGTGCCTGCGCTCGGGGTCTACGCCGGTTGGACGCTCGGCCACCGGACCGCGATCTCGATCGGCACGAATCCGCACTACCACGGCACCGAGCGGCGGGTGGAAGGACACCTGCTCGACTTCGACGACGACCTCTA
>JBGPLW010000096.1:0-8965 GCA_041486645.1 Gaiellaceae bacterium
CACGGACGACAACCGCTCCTGGAACTACGGCGCCGAGGGCGAGACCGACGATCCCGAGATCAACGCAGTGCGGGCTCGGCAGCAGCGCAACTTCCTGACGACGCTGCTGCTCTCGCAGGGCGCGCCGATGCTGCTCGGCGGTGACGAGTTCGGCCGCTCGCAGGGTGGTAGCAACAACGCGTGGTGCCAGGACAACGAGATCTCGTGGTTCGACTGGGAGAGCGCCGACACCGAGTTGATCGAGTTCGTGAAGCGGTTGATCCGGCTGCGGCAGGATCATCCCGTCTTCCGTCGCGAGGCGTTTCTCACGGGCCGCGAGGTGCGCGGCTCCGGGCTGCCCGACGTGTGGTGGTTTCGCCCCGACGGCCGCCGCATGACGCAGAGGGACTGGCAGCGCGAGGACGCGCACACGCTCGGCGTCTTCCTGAACGGCGAGGAGATCCCGAACAAGACGCCCGACGGCAAGGACATCGTCGACGACTCGTTCCTCCTCCTGTTCAACGCCTACGGCGAGCCGATCACGTTCACGCTGCCGACCCGCCGCTTCGGCGCGCGCTGGCAGGTCGAGATCGCGACAGGCGACGGCGTCCCCTCCGGCGTCGTCCCCGCCCGCGCGGAGATCACCGTCGCCGGCCGCGCACTCGTCCTCCTCAGACGCGTGTAGCGAACCTCAGCGTTTCCTCAGTGTCTTTGACACCGGGACATGGCCACATGGGGATGCCGCCGGCGCGGGCGACCTCTTTGCCGGAATCTTCCCAGGAAGTGTCGTTTCAACGCTGAATCCCCATACTGTCGCCATGAGCTCCGACGCCTGGCCCTCTCCCGACTCGCCGCCCGCCGCGCTGCCACGCATCGAGGATCTGCCCATCGGCGAGCCGGGTTACGACCAGGAGGCGGTGCGGCTCGCGTTCGACTCGTTCTACCGCCACGCGGCGCAGCTCGACGCGTCGCTCCGGGCGCTCGAGGCCGTAGAGGTCTTCCGCCGCGACGCAGACGCGCTTCGCAACGACCTGCGCGCACTACGCGCGCTCGGTCTCGGCGGCGGCCCCGCCGAGCCGGCATGGGCGACGAAGTCGTACGAGCGCGCTACGCCGGAGATTCCCGGAGTCGTCCTGCGGCTCGCTGCGGAAGCCGCGCTCATCGTCGCGGTCGCGGTGATCGCCGGTGTCGCGCAGTTCCGCGGGTGGGTGATCGTCCTGCTGATGGCGCTCGCGTTCGCCGTCGTCGCCGTCTCGGAGTGGTTCGCTGCGCGCGCCCGCTTCGTTCCCCCGGCGGTTGCGTTCCTGCCGCCGTTCGACGACTCGGGCGAGCCCGCGCCGTATGTCGAGGCGCCGCCGCCGTGGGGTGCCCCGGCGCTCGGGCCCGCCGAGGACACCGAGCCCGATGCGCTCACGATGATCGAGGAGGCGCCCGTAGACGAAACACCCGCGGCTGACCCGTGGGAGCACGAGGCCGTCGAGGGCGAGGAGCCGGAGGACGATGCCGAGCTCGTCGAGCGCGGCAGTATCTTCCGCCGCCGCCGGTAGCGTTGAAGATCTACTTCGCCGGCCCGCTCTTCACCCCGTACGAGCGCGGCTACATCGACGAGTGCGCAGCGCGCCTTCGCGGCGAGGGCGTCGAGGTCTTCGTCCCGCACGAGCACGAGCTCGCCCTCGGAGCCGACGTGAGCGCCGCACGGATCTTCGCGAAAGACCGTCCCGCGATCGAAGAGGCCAACGCGATGCTGGCGATCCTCGACGGCCCGATGGTCGACGACGGCACGGCGTGCGAGATCGGCATGTTCCACGCGCTCATGCAATCCGATCCGGCGAAGAAGGGAATCATCGGGCTGCTCACGGACATTCGCGGGCAACGCGGCGAGAGCACCGGGGTGAACCTCTTCGTGCAGGGCGTGATCGAAGACGCGGGCCGAATCGTCGGGTCGATCGACGAGGCGCTCGACGTGCTTCGCGAGTGGTGGTGAGCCCGACGCCTCCCCAGGGGAGAGAGGCGCCGGGCTACGGAAGGAACCACCAGTTGGGAGGGTTCGATGAAGCCCACCTATCGAATCAGCCGCACATGAGCCGGGCTTAAGAACGTGCGAAGCGAAGGCGGAGCAGGGCGCCGCCGCCCGGCGCGTCCTCGGCCGTGACGCTGCCGCCGTGCGCCTCGGCGACCTCGCGGACGATCGCGAGGCCGAGCCCGGAGCCGGGCAGCGAGCGCGCATCCGCCGAGCGGTAGAAGCGGTCGAAGACGTGCTCGCGGTCCTCGGCCGCGATGCCGGGGCCGTGGTCGCGCACCCGCAGCTCGCCGTTCGAGAGGGTCACGTCGATGCTCGAGCCGGCCGGCGCCCATTTGCCCGCGTTCTCGAGGAGGTTCCAGACCGCGCGCTCGAGCCGCGCCGGGATGCCGTCGACCGTCGTCGGCTCGATGTGCGCGTTGAAGTGCACGTTCGGGAAGCGGGCGCGCGCGCGCTCGACGGCGCCCTCGACGATCTCGTCGACCTGCACCGTCGTGCGGTCGAGGTTTGCATCGCCACGTGCGAGCTCGAGGAGGCCGGTGATCAGGTTGCGCATCTCGTGCGCTTCCCGCTCGAGATCGGCGAAGAGGCCGACACGCTGCGCGGGCTCCAGGCGCTCCTGCTCCTTCAAGACCTCGATGTTCGTCTGAAGGCTCGTCAGTGGTGTGCGCAGCTCGTGCGACGCATCTGCGACGAAACGCCGCTGCGTCTCGATCGACTCTTCGAGCGCCTCGAGCATCGTGTTGAACGCCGTGCCGAGCCGAGCGAGCTCGTCGCGGCCGCCGGCGGCGTCGACCCGTTCGCTCGGATCGCCGGTTTTCGCGATTCGCTCTGCTGCGCCGGTCAGGCGGCGGACGGGGGCGAGCGTCGCCCGCGACACGAGCGCCCCGGCGAGCGCTGCCGTGAGAACGCCGCCGAGTGAGACGAGGATCAGGATCAGCCGCAGCCGGCCGAGCTCGTGATCGACGTCGGAGAGCGACCGCACGACCATGACGGCACCGAACGGCGCGGGAAGCGGCGCGACGATCTCGCGGTAGTGCCCCTTCTTGATCGTGACGTCACGGAGGAAGTACGTCCGTTTTGTCGTTGCGACCGAGTGAACGTGCTGGTCGAGCGGCAGGACGACGTCCGTCGTCCCACTCTGATTCTGGACGACCCCGTTCTGGAACAGCACCTGCACGTAGTCGCCGATGAACTGCCCGAATCCGCCGGGACCGCGTGGCAGTGCGTCGTCGGGGCGGCGCTGAATCAGCGCGGCGTGGGTCTTCAGCGTGTCATCGACCTGCGCACGCAGGTCGTGACGCATGATGAAGTAGACGAGGAGCGACGCGACCGCGACGACGACCGCGACGACGACGGCAGCAACGAGCGTGAGTCGAAGTCGGAGGGTCACGGCTCGCGCAAGACGTACCCGGTGCCGCGGACAGTGTGAATCAGCCGCGGCTCCTCCTCGGCTTCCGTCTTGCGCCGGAGGTACCCGACGTACACGTCGAGTGCGTTCGAGGAGTGGCTGAAGTCGTAACCCCACACGCGCTCGTAGATGAGCGCGCGGGGCAGCACCTGCCGCGGGTTGCGCATGAAGAGCTCAAGGAGGTGGGCTTCGGTCGTCGTCAGCTCGAAACGGCGGCCGTCGCGCCGCGCCTCCATCGAGCCGAGATCGAAGGTCAGGTCGGCAAAGCGCAGCAGATCGGCCGGCGTGGCGTCGACGGTGCGCCTGAGGAGCGCACGCAGCCGCGCGAGGAGCTCTTCGAGCACGAACGGCTTCGGCAGGTAGTCGTCGGCGCCGGCGTCGAGGCCGTCGACCCGGTCACCGACGGCGTCGCGCGCGGTGAGCAGCAGCACCGGGACGCGGTTGCCCTCGCGCCGTAGGCGGCGCGTGACGTCGAGGCCGTCGTAGCCCGGCATCATCACGTCGAGAACGACGGCGTCCGGGGTGCGCTTCGCGATCGCCGCGAGCGCAGCGTCGCCGTCGGAAGCAAGCTCCACGTCGTAGCCCGCGAGCTGGAGCGCCCGTTCGAGTGCCTCCCGGACCGCGCGGTCATCGTCTGCAACGAGCACGAGCATCACCAGACAGTGTGCCCGTCGAGGTGAGAGCCCGGTAAGAAGGCGTAGACTCTCGCGGCCGGCCCCCTCGGCGAGATGACGAGCCAAGGGAGCGCACATGGCCGATTCACCCGCGCGATCGCGCAGCGCAGCCTCGCGGCCGCCGAGATCGCCGCGAAGGAGATGGGCGGGCTGGCGCTCGACGATGCGCTCGACTATCTCGTGCTGCTCGCGCAACTGCGCCCCGACCGCGCGCAGTCCGCGGCGCTCCGCTGGCACGGCCGGCTCGAGCTCGAGTCGCCGGTGCTCACGCTCGTCGAGTCGCAGCTCGCGCTCTCGGCGCTGGCCGCGCTCTGCGCCGGTGATGCGGAGGCCGTCGTCGTGCTCAGGCGCCTCCTGCGCCGGGTGCGGCCGACGCTCCTGCCGCGCGCTTCCTAGCGAATGCCGATGTCGACCCGGAAGACGACGCGGATGTCGCGTCCCTTCGGGATGCGGATCTCCATCGGTGTGAGCGTTGCCCGCGCAGGTCGCCGGTGCGGAAGCGTCACGCGATAGAGACCAGGCGCGAGCACCACCCGGAACGTCCCGTCTGCCGCCGTCGTCGTTGCCGCGACGCGTGTCGTCCCACGCCAGAACACGAGAAGCTCCTTCGGGTCGGGCGCCGAGCACGGCTGGTCGATCGCGCAGACCGGGCGTGCAGGATCGATCAGCACCTTGCCGTGGGCTCCGCTCACGGCAAGCAGGAACGTGGATGCGAGAGCGACGAGCATCACTGGATGATGACGCGCGGAGGACGCCCGTGTGGGCGCCCTCCGGGTGCGTCAGTTGCTACTACGAGTGCTTCGCTTCGACACGAGTGAGCGTGTTCACGTTGCTGACGAGCGAGCAGTTGATCTCAGCGCGCGAGCCAACGGCCAATCCGGCGACCTTGGACTGCAGGGTCGTCGGGACGGCGCAGGTGAGCCCGGCGACGGTGATCGACGTCGACGAGACGGCGGTGATGAGGCCGTCTGCCTGACTCCGCTCCTTCACGGTCTTCGTGGACTGGCACCTACCCGGTCCGAGCTCGACGGCGGCGCCACCGGCGCTCGCGCCGATTTTGCCGTTCGTGAAGCCGCCCGCGCCGGTGAAGCCGGCCGAGACGTTGGCCATGAGCCGCGCTGCGGGGTCATGAGCATGACCGGTCGCAAGGCCGGCGATCTGGCCGCCGCTGTACACGGCGTCGAACTGGGCCTGCGTGTTGTGGCCAGATGCGACATCGATCCGGAGCGTCCCCGACACGACGCCGATGTTGTCGGTCGTGTTGATGAGCGAGGTTGCGCGCAGTGTCGCGGCGCCGGTGAGATCTGCATCGCCCGCGGCGGTGCCCGTGTAAGTCCCGTTCGTGGTCACGAGCGTCTTGCCGTCGGTCGTGGTGCACGTACGGGTCTCGACCTTCGACGCGGTCGTCGCCGTAAATGTCCCGGTCACCGCCCGCGCGCTCTTGGTGTTGCCGTCGAGCCCCTTACCGACGGCGAAGCTTGTCGCCACGAGCGCCGCGAGGGCGGTAGAGGCGAGTACGAGTGTCCGTTTCATGATTCGTTCCTCCCTGGTGGGTGTGTCTAAGGATCAAGATCCCGGGTCCGTGCACGGTCTTGCGCACGTTTGCGTAAAGCTCCGGTAAAGCGGCGCAGCCTCTCGTCCCTCGGTGGTATGGATTCCACCGGTGCAGCGGTTCGGGCTTCTGGCTTCCGTCGTGCTCGTCGGGCTCGGCATGGGTGGTCCCGCGGGTGCCTACAGCTGGCCGGTCAAGCCGTTCGGCAAGATGCACGCGATCCGCGGAGCGTTCGACGACCCGCGCTACCACCTCGGGAGTGAAGGCGCGATCTCGGCCTTCCACTTCGGCGTCGACATCGCGGTCCGCGACGGGACGCCCGTCTACGCCGTCGCGTCCGGCTTTGTCCGGCGTCACCATGCCGACGTCACGGTCAGCCGCTCGAGCGGCCGCGCGTTCGGCTACTGGCACATCCGCCCGATCGTGCGAACAGGGCAGCACGTTCGCCTCCATCAACTGCTCGGCCACGTGCTCCCGGGCTGGGGCCACGTGCACTTCGCAGAGAGCGTCCGAGGCGAGTACCGGAACCCGCTGCGCCGCGGCGCGCTGACGCCGTTTCGCGACCGCAGCGCTCCGACGATTGCGTCGATCACGATGTTGTGGAGCGACGGCTCTGCGGTCGACACGAGCCGCGTGTCGGGAGTCGTCGACGTCGAATCGGATATCTACGACACACCGCCGATTGCGCCGCGTCCGCCGTGGCAAGTCGCACGTCTGACGCCCGCGATCGTGTGGTGGCGGCTTGTGCGCAACGACATTGCGGTCACGGATTGGACCGCCGCGATCGACTTTCACTTCGCGCTCATGCCTGCGGGCATGTACGCGTGGCTGTACGCGCCGGGCACGTACCAGAACAAGGCGAATCGTCCCGGCCGTTACGTCTTCTGGCTTGCGCACGCTTTCGACACGTCGACGTTGCCGAACGGCCGCTACACGCTCGACGTGCTCGCTGCAGACACGCGATGGAACCTCGGTTCGAGCTCGCTCGTGTTCACGATCGCGAACGTTTCGTCGTCACCGGGCGTCGTCGTCGTACCCGGAATGCAATCGCCGTCGCGGAAGCCCGTCTGAACCGCACTCTCAAGCTCAAGTTGAGCCTGAGAAACGCGGCGGGCTCACGCGATAGGGGGACGTTGCGCACCCGTTTTCCGTCGATGCCAAGAGTGGCGCCACTGCGGGCAGGACGACATGAGCGAGCGGACACAACGACGGCGATTCGTGCGGCCGACGACGTCAGGTCGACGTCGCGCTGCGCTCGTGTCGGCAGGGCAAACGTGCGTTGCCGTCGTTGCGTGCACGTTGTGGGTTGCGCTCGCACTCCCTGGTTTGCATCTGCTCCCGGGCCTCGGCAGCGATGCAGACGCGAGCGTTGCGATCTCGCTTCAGAGCGCCCTGCTCGGCATCGACGATCACGGTGCACAGCCGACTGACGCTACGTTGCGCGCATCGCTGCGCGCACTGGGGATCAACGCGCACGGTTCGTTGAGTGCAGCACTGTCGCGCACGCAGTCCGCTGCGGCGTTCAGTCCGCTCGTCGCCCAGCTCGACACTCGTGCGCGCAGTGCCGGCGATGCGTCGACGATACCGGGTCCGCCTGCGCCGCCACATGTCCAGCAACCGGTTTCGCGCACGCACCAGCCGACACCGCCGCATGTCGCACCGCACGTGCCGGTTGCGCCCGGTCAGCCGCCAGTCGCATCTCCGTCCGTTACGACGCCTCCCGTCACGCCGCCGCCCGCCGCGCCACCCTCCGCCGCGCCACCGGGCCAGACGATCGTCTTCACGTCGACTCCCCCAGCGGCCGCAATCGCGGGCGGGCCCGCGTATATCGTCTCCGCAGTCGCGAGCTCGGGCCTGGCGGTCGTCTTCAGCGCCGATCCGAGCAGCGTCGGCGTTTGCACGGTCTTCGGCACCATGGTCACACCGGTCGGCTTCGGGACGTGCACGATCGATGCGGATCAGCCGGGCGACGCGAGCCACCTTGCCGCGCCGCAGGTGCAGCAGTCGTTCGCGGTGGGGAGCGGCGTCCCCTCACTGAGCGTTCAGTCGATCTCGTTCACGTCGTCGCCTCCGCCTGCGCCCGTCGTCGGCGCCGCATCGTACGTGCTTGCGGCGACCGCGAGCTCGGGTCTCCCTGTCACATTCTCGACGTCGGTCGGCAGCGCGAGCGCGTGCACGCTCGCGGGCGGCGTCGTGTCGTTCATCGGTTCGGGAACCTGTCGCATCCTCGCCGACCAGTCCGGCGACAGCGTCTATCTCGCAGCGCCGCAGGTGCAGCAGGTTCTCACCGTGAGCCGCGTCACGCAGACGATCACCTTCACGTCGACGCCTCCCGGCAGCACGACCGTCGGCGACCCTGCGTACGTCGTCGCTGCGACTGCCAGCTCCGGCCTCCCAGTCGTCTTCTCCGCTGACAGCTCGAGCGCCGGCGTCTGCACCGTGTCCGGCTCCTCGGTCGTTGCCGTCGGGGCCGGAACATGCGTGATCGACGCGAACCAGTTCGGCGACTCGACCTACAAGCCCGCATCTGTCCAGCAATCGTTCGCCGTCGGCGCCGGCGCTCCATCGCAGAGCGTCCAGACGATCCAGTTCCTCTCGACTCCGCCCGCCGGCGCCGTCGTCGGAGGCGCGGCGTACGCGGTGACCGCGACAGCGAGCTCCGGTCTCGCCGTTGCGCTCTCTGCGGCGCCGGCCAGCGCAGGTGTCTGCACGGTCTCGGGCGCGACGGTCTCGTTCGTCGGCGCCGGTACCTGCACGATTGACGCGAACCAGCCGGGCGACGCGAGCTACCTCGCGGCGCCGCAGGTGCAGCAGTCGTTCACCGTCAGTCTCGTCGCGCAGGCAATCAGCTTCGCGTCGACGCCGCCGTCCGGCGCGCTCGTCGGCGACCCCGCGTACGTCGTGTCTGCAACGGCGAGCTCCGGTCTGGCTGTCGTCTTCACCGCCGACGCCGCCAGCGCCGGCGTGTGCACCGTGTCGGGCGCGAACGTTTCGCTGATCGGCGCGGGCACGTGCACGATCGACGCGAACCAGGCCGGCAACGGTAGCTACCAGGCGGCGTCGCAGGTGCAGCAGTCATTCTCGATCGCGGCACCCTCGCTCAGCGTGCAGTCGATCAACTTCACGTCGACGGCTCCCGCCGCCGCAGCCGTGGGAGGCGCCACGTACACGGTGTCGGCCTCCGCCAGCTCCGGGCTTTCTGTCTCTCTCTCGATCGACGCATCGAGCGCCGGTGTCTGCACGATCTCCGGCTCGACCGTGTCGTTCGTCGGTACCGGCACCTGCACGATCGACGCGAACCAGGGCGGGAACGGCAGCTACCTCGCCGC
>JBGPLW010000097.1:0-8960 GCA_041486645.1 Gaiellaceae bacterium
CTCGATCCAGCCGTAGCGGCCGCGGCCGATCTGTCCGTTGTCGAGGTCCGGCTCGGTCGAGTCGACCGCGACGAGCGTGACGCCGTTCTTGCGCAGCACGGAGCTACGGTCGCCGAAGAGCTCCTCGAAATGGACGTAGCCGACGTTCCGGGAGTCGTGGTTGCCCGGGATGATGATCATCGACTCGCAGTCGATCGAGTCGACATAGCGCTTGGCGAGCGCGTACTCGTCCTTGAAGCCGTGCGACGTCAGGTCGCCGGAGATGACGACGACGTCGGGCCGCAGCTCGTTCGTCTCGGCGATCGCGCGCTCGAGCAGGTTGGGCAGGAAGAACTGCTCCCCGCAGTGCAGGTCGGACAGCTGGACGATCGTGAAGGGACGATCCGGCCCCTCGAGCATGCCCGGACCTTAGAAGATCCAGGTCACCGGGTAGTAGAACCCGGCCGCGACGAGGGCCGCCGCCGGAAGCGTCAGAAGCCACGCGGTGAGGATGTTCCCGGCGATTCCCCACTTCACGGCCGATACGCCGCGGACGGCGCCGGCACCCATGACCGAGCCCGTGACGACGTGCGTCGTCGAGATCGGGAAGCCGAAGTGGGTGCCCACGTAGAGCGTCGAGCCGGCGCTGAGCTGTGCGGCGAAGCCGTGCTCCGGCTGCATTTTGTAGATGCGCTGCCCGAGCGTGCGGATGATCCGCCAGCCGCCGGCGTAGGTGCCCGCGGCGATGGTCAGGCCCGCTGCGATCTTCACCCAGGTCGGGATGTAGAAGTGCGAGATGTTGCCGTGCGTGACGAGCGCGAGCGCGATCACGCCCATCGTCTTCTGCGCGTCGTTCGCGCCGTGCGTGAAGGCGACCCAGGTTCCGGTCACGAGCTGCCCGAGGCGGAAGCCGCGGTGCGCGACCCCCGGCGACGCGCCGAAAAAGACCCGGTAGATGAGCACCATCAGGAAGAAGGCGCCGGTGAAGCCGACGGCCGGGGAGATCGCGCCCGGAATGACGACCTTCTCGATGATCCCGTGCCACTGAACGCCGTTCGAGCCCGACTGCACGAGCGCTGCGCCCACGAGACCCCCGATCAGGGCGTGCGTCGAGCTCGAGGGTAGGCCGAGCCACCAGGTCAGCAGATTCCAGACGATCGCGCCGATGAGCGCGGCGAGGACGGTTTTCTCGGTCGCGAGGCCGGTGTCGATGATCCCCTTGCCGACGGTCTTCGCGACCGCGGTCGTGACGAACGCGCCCGCGAGATTCGCGGCTGCCGAGACGAGCACGGCCCAGCGCGGCGAGAGCGCACGCGTGCCCACCCAGGTCGCGATGTAGTTCGCGGTGTCGTGGAAGCCGTTCGTGAAGTCGAAGCCGAGTGCGACGACAACGACGACGACGAGTAGGAGGTTGCTCAACGGTTCTTGACGAGAATCGCTTCGAGCACGTCGGCGGCGTTCTCGCAAGCGTCGACGGCTTCCTCGAGCTGCTCGTGGATGTCCTTCCAGCGGATCAGCGCGATCGCGTCGAGGCCGCCGCTGAAGAGCTCGGCGATCGCCTCGCGCGAGATTCTGTCGCCCTCGTCCTCGAGCTCGCGCAGCTCGATCAACTGGCGTTTCGAGTCCTTGAAGCCTTCGAGGCGGGAGATCGCCTCGGACAGCTTCCCCGCCGCGCGCTGGATCACCTCGGCCTGACGGCGCGCCTGCGGGCGCACCTCGCGGACGCCGTAGAGGACGATCTTCTCGGCGGAGTCGTCGACGTGGTCGCAGATGTCGTCGAGCACGCCGGCGAGGCGGTACATGTCGTCGCGGTCGAACGGCGTGACGAACGTCCGGTTGATCAGGTCGACGAGCTCATGGGTGAGCCGGTCGCCGTGGTGCTCGAGCTCCTTGATGTCGCGCATCCGCTCGTCTGCGTGCTCGGGGAACTCGTTCAGGAGGTCGGTGAGCCGCTGCGAGATCGCGACCGCGTTCGCGGCCGCCTGGTTGAAGAGGTCGAAGAACTCGCGCTTCTGGGGGACGAGGCTGATCCGCGCCATGAATCCGGTGTCTTACACGGTTTCGCTGTCCGACCGCGTAGGTACCGTGCAGTCCAGATGGGGCTCGATATCCCTGATTTCCAGGCATATCAGGGCACCGAGCCACCGCGCTTCGCCAGTCAGGCCGAGCTCGAGTGCGCCAAGGTGCTCGACTACTACGGAATCCCGTGGCTCTACGAGCCGCGAACCTTCGTGCTCGAGGAGGACGAGGACGGGCGGGTTCGAGAGGCGTTCGCGCCGGACTTCTATCTACCGCAACAAGATCTGTACATCGAGCTCACCGTGATGAAGCAGTCGCTCGTCACGCGGAAGAACCGGAAGCTGCGCAAGTTGCGCGAGCGGTATCCGGATGTCCGGATCAAGCTCTTCTACAAGCGAGACCTCGAACGGCTGGCTCAGCACTTCCGTCTCGATCTGGCGTCATAGATCCGCGCATCGGCGAGATCTATCTCTCGGCCGATGAGCTGGCAGCTCGCGTCGGCGAGCTCGGCGCCGAGATCGCGCGTGACTACGAAGGCCGGGAGCCGATCCTCGTTGGCTCGCTGAAGGCGAGCCTCGTCTTCCTCACCGACCTGTCGCGGGCGATGCCGATCCTGCACGCGCTCGACTTCGTCGAGCTCGCCGGCTACGGCAGCGCGCAGATGGGCGGACACGAGCAGATCCGCGTCCTCAAGGATCTCGATGCCGACATCGCCGGACGCGACGTGATCGTCGTCGAGGACGTCATCGACACCGGGCTGACGTTGAACTACCTCGTGCGGACGTTCGAGCTGCGCGGGCCGCGCTCCGTGGCCGCGGTGACGCTGCTCGACCGGCCGTACAGGCGGCTCGTCGACGATCTGCCGGTGCGCTACGTCGGCTTCGTCGTCCCGGACGAGCTCTTCGTCGGCTACGGCTTCGACGTCGACGAGCGCTGGCGGCAGCTGCCCGACCTCCGGCTCCTGCATCTCGCTGCCGGGCAGGGAAATTTAGACTAGTCTAACTTTTGTGACAGTCGATGAGGCCGCGGTGGACCGCGGCGAGCGGATCCTCCGCGGCACCTCGCGCTTCCGGCTGCTGCCCTTCCTCGGCCCCGCCTTCATCGCGGCCGTCGCCTACATCGACCCGGGCAACTTCGCGACGAACATCGCGGGCGGCTCGAAGTACGGCTACACGCTCCTCTGGGTGATCGTCGCCTCGAATCTGATGGCGATGCTGATCCAGACGCTTTCGGCGAAGCTAGGGATCGCCACGGGGAGCAACCTCGCCGAGGTGTGCCGCGACCGCTTCTCGCGGCCGGTGTCACTCGGGCTCTGGCTCCAGGCGGAAGTGATCGCGATCGCCACGGATCTCGCCGAGTTCCTCGGTGCGGCGCTCGGTATGCACCTCCTCTTCGGGATCGCGCTCTTCCCGGCGGCGCTGCTGACGGCAGTCGCCGCGTTCCTGATCCTCGCGCTCCAGCGGTTCGGCTTCCGCCCGCTCGAAGCGACGATCGGCGTGATCGTGCTCGCGATCGGGGCCTGTTACGTCGTCGAACTGTTCAAGGCGCACCCCGATCTCGGCGCGGTCGGCAAGCACGCCGTGTTGCCCGGGTTCCAGGGCAGCGGCTCGGTGCTGCTCGCGGTCGGCATCCTCGGCGCGACGGTGATGCCGCACGTCATCTGGCTCCACTCCGCGCTGATGCAGGATCGCATCCGGCCGCAGAACGACCAGCAGGCGCGCCGGCTGATGCGTCTGACGAAGATCGACGTCGGCATCGCAATGGCGATCGCGGGGCTGATCAACATGGCGATGCTCGTCATGGCGGCGAGCACCTTCTTCAAGAGCGGCCTGCACAACGTCGAGTCGCTCGAGGGTGCGCACAAGACGCTCGTGCCGCTGCTCGGCAGCGCGTCCAGTCAGATCTTCGCGCTCGCGCTCTTGTTTTCGGGGCTCTCGAGCTCCGCGATCGGCACGCTCGCGGGCCAGGTCGTGATGCAGGGGTTCATCCGTAGGAAGATCCCGATCGCCGTCCGCCGGCTCGTGACGATGACGCCGGCGTTCGTCGTCATCGGGCTCGGCGCCGACCCGTCCCGGACGCTCGTGATCAGCCAGGTGCTGCTCTCGTTCGGCATCCCCTTCGCCCTCGTGCCGCTCGTCCTCTTCACCGCCAAGCGCGACCTGATGGGCGTGCTCGTGAACGCGAGGGCGACGAACGTCGCAGCCGTCATCGTCGCGGGCGTGATCGTCGGCCTGAACATCTTCCTGCTCGTCCAGACGTTCACCCCGTAGCGACCCGCGTCTCGGCCCCGCTTTACAACTTGTAAATTAGACACGCCGGCGCGCAGGCCCGGCGCAGCCTCACCGCGGTCGTCTCCCAACGATGCCGGTCGTCCCCCTCGGTGACAGTCACGGATGACGACTTCGTCACGAATGTGTGACGAACTGTCCACAGGCCTGCCCGAGACCAGGGCGCGGGACCGTCGGTGCGGCGGGTCGGCCGGAGGAGGTCGACCCCTTGGTGACAGTCACCGAGGGGAGCCGCTAGGGCAGATAGCCGAGCGGGTCGACCGGATTGCCGTTCAAGCGCACCTCGAAGTGGAGGTGCGGGCCGGTGCAGAAGCCGGTGCAGCCGACGTAGCCGATCGTCTGGCCCTGTGAGACCTGTTCGTTGCAGGTGACGGCGATGCGCGACTGATGGCCGTAGAGGGTCGCGAGGCCGTTGTGGTGGTCGATCATCACGAGATTCCCGTAGCCCGACATCCAGCCGCACCAGAGGACGGTGCCGTTCCCGGCCGCGTGGATCGGGGTGCCCGTCGGGACGCCGATGTCGATTCCCGGATGCAGCGTGCCCCAGCGCATGCCGAACGGGCTCGTGATCGGGCCCGTCAAGGGCCACGCGAAGCCGCTGCTCGCCGGCGGCTCGGCCGACGAGCCGCCGGCAGCGACGCTGCCCGCCTGCGTCGAGGCCGCGCGCAGCTTCGCGGCGAGCTGAGCGCTCGCCGCCTCGAGCGCCTTCGACTCCTGGATCTCGTCCTCGACCTGCTTGCGTGTGATCACGAGCGCGCGGCTCTTGTTCGAGCGCGCGCCGGCGAGCTGCCCCTTGCTCGACAGGAGCTCGCCGCGCAGGATCGCCTGCTGCTGCACGCGCGCGTTGATCACATGCGTCTCCTGCTTGACGCTGCTCCGCACCTTCGTCGTCGCCGCGCGCTGCCGCTTGATCTGGAGCTTCGCCGTCGCGACCTGGGCCGCCACCTTCTTGTCCTGCGCGGCGATCGCGCCGAGATAGTCGAGCTGGTCGAGCACGTCGTTGAAGTTCCGCGCAGCGAGCAGGACGTCGATGGTCGTCGGCTCGTCCTGCTTGTAGATGTCGATCAGCCTCAGGTTGAGGCGTCGCAGCGCGAGCTTGTACTCGTGCCTGAGATACCGGTAGCGGATCGTCTGCAGGTGGTAGAGCTGGTCGAGCTTGTCGAGGCGACGCTGATGGAGTGCCAGGTCGAATTGGAGCGTCCCCAGCTTCGACGACACGTCGCCAACCTTGACCTCGAGCGTCTTGATCTGGCTCGTCAGGCTTCCGATCTGCGAGCTGAGCGCCGACTCCTTCGCCTGCGCTTGCGCGATCTTCGCGTGCAGCGCGGCGAGCTTCGCGTCGACGGCGGCTTTCTGGTCGCCGGGGTTGTCGCCCGCGAGGGCCGGCGCGGCGAGCGCCAGTCCGAGCGCAAGCAGGAGCAGCAGGCGCTTCGCCATCGCCAGAGAGGTTCGCCGAGACCCCGATAGTCCCTGCACCCGGGCCGAGTGTAGCCCGGAAAACGGCTAGTAGTTCTCGTCCGGGGTGGTCGGCGGCTCGGTGGGGTGAACGACGACGGTGTCCTGCACCGGGAGACGCGCTCTGCGAATCCTCTCTCCCGCCTCACCGAGTGTCCGGTCGAACTGCAGGTGGAGCTCCGCCTCCTGCGCCTCGAGCTCCGCGAGCCGTGCCCGGGTCGTCGCCTCGGCCGCATCGTTCCTCCCGTGCACCGCCGCGCCGAGGTCGTGGAGCAGCCCTTGCCGCTCCGTCTCGAGCAACACGAGCGAATACCTGACCTGCTTCGCCTCGGCCGCCGCGACCGAGCGGACGCGCCACGTCTCGAGCGCCGACCGCGCGCGCTCGCGCGCATGCATCGACCTGCGGGACAACGCATGGCCGGGCCGGCGTCGCGCGGCCTCGATGAACGCAGCGAGGAGAAGCGCGCCGACGCCGAGCAGAATCAAGCCGAACGGCCACTGATCGGTCGCGAAGAGCACGACCGCGGCCACGAGCACGACGACCGAGATCGCGAGCAGCAGCTGCGGCGGCGCGACGCCGAACCAGCGCGGGTCGGTGCGGCGGTAGGAGACCGGCGTCTCCTCGAGCGGCACGTGCGCGCGCACGGTCGACCCCGCGTCGAGGGCGGTCCCGCACGCTGGACAGAAGCGGGCGCCGACCGGCACCTCGGCGCCGCAGGTTGGACACGCCTCAGTGCTTGGAACCGATGCGCTCATGCCGTGCTTCTGCCCGCGGCTCCAGGGCATGTAACGCCTCTGCCGCCCGCCGGCGCAAGGGGCCTACGAGCGAGCGGTAGTCCTCGTCGTTCACCTTCCCGGTGCGATGGTCGAATTCGAGCTCCTTGAGCGCGGCGAGGGCGCGATCGCGCTCCTCGACCAGCTCGAGCCGCCGCCGCTCGAGCTCGCCCGGCTCGTCCAGCCGGTCGCTCGCCGGCGCCGGCTCGCGGAGGAACGGCCGGGCGACGAAGAGCACGGCGAGTAGGGCCAGGGCACCCCCGAGCACCAGCCCGAGGGTCATGCGGCGACAGCGCCCGCCGCGTAGCGGTCGGCGAGGCGGCGCTGCTCTACCGCGTCCGGCCACATTGCGACGAGCGCGCCGAAGACGAAGAGGAACCCGGCCGCCCAGATGAGATTGACGAGCGGCTTGACGAGCGCCTTCAGATAGAGGGTGTTGCTGCCCGGGTCGATCTGGTCGGCGATCAGGAAGACGTCGCCGAGATTCCGCGGATCGTGGTAGATCGACACCTCGTTCGACGTCATCTTCTCGACCGGGTAGGTGTTCTTGCCCGGGTGGAGCGTCGTCACGTGCGAGCCGCCGCGCGAGACGTCCACCGTCGCGCGCGTCGCGATCGCGTTCGCCTCCTGCTTCGTGCTGAGCTGGAGATAGGTCAGCGTGTAGCCGGCGACCGTCATCGCCTGCCCCGGCTTCAGCCCTTGCTCGCGAACCGTCTGGTACGAGCTCGAGCCGGCAACGCCGATCGCGAGCAAGACGATCGCCGCGTGCACGAGATAGCCGCCGTAGCGACGGCGATTCCGTCCGACGAGACGCAGGATCGAGCCGGTCGCGCGCCGGCCGCGTACGAACTCGAGCGTGATCGAGGCGAGCACGAACGCAGAGAACGTGTACGCGAGCAGCCCCGGCGGCGAGGAGCCGAACCCGGTCGCGATCAGCGCGACGCCGGTGACGGCGCCGACGCCGAACGGGATGAGGAACATCCGTCCGAGCGCGCGCAGCGAGGCCCGCCGCCAGGCAACAAGCGGGCCGATGCCCATCAACAGAAGCAACGGCAGCCCGAAACTGTGCAGGAAGAAGTTGTAGTACGGCTTCGAGACCGACCGCGTCTCGCCGCGCACCGCTTGCGTGAGCAACGGATACGTGACGCCCCAGAGGATCGTCAGACTGAACGCGACGAGGAGCAGGTTGTTGTAGAGGAACGTCGCCTCGCGCGACACGAGCGACTCGAGTTTCGTGCGCGCACGCAGGATCGGCAGGCGCAGGTAGATGAGGCCGACGCTGAAGACGACGCACACGGCGATGAAGCCGAGGAACCAGCCGCCGAGCGGGCTCTGCGAGAACGAGTGGATCGAGTTGACGACGCCGGAGCGCGTGAGGAACGTGCCGAAGATCGAGAGGCAGAACGCGAGCGCGACGAGCACCATGTTCCAGACCTTCAGCATCCCGCGCTTCTCCTGAATCATCACGGAGTGCAGGAACGCGGTCGCAGCCAGCCACGGCATGAGCGCGGCGTTCTCGACGGGATCCCACGCGTAGTAGCCGCCCCAACCGATCTCGACGTACGCCCAGTGCGCGCCGATCAGCTGGCCGACGCCGAGGAACATCCAGGCGGAGAGCGTCCAGCGGCGCGTCGCGACGATCCAGCGCTCGTCGGTGCGCCGCGAGAGCAACGCGCCCATCGCAAACGCGAACGGGATCGTCAGCCCGACGTACCCGAGATAGAGAAGCGGCGGGTGCGCGAGCATGTACGGGTTCTGCAGGCTCGGCACCATGCCGGCGCCGTCGGCCGGTGCGGGCGCGGTGCCGAACGGGCTCGAGACGAAGCAGAGCATGAACGCGAAGAACGTCGCGACGCCCGCGAGCACGGGCACGACCCACGCCATCAGCTCGCGCGTGCGGCGGTGCAGCCAGACGGCGAGCGCCGAGTAGCCGGAGAGCACGAGGAGCCACAGGAGCAGCGAGCCCTCCTGCCCGCCCCAGAACGCGGAGAGCCGGTAGCCGAGCGGCAGCTGGATGTTCGTGTGCTCGGCGACGTAGACGAACGAGAAGTCGTGACGCGCGAGTGCGGCCCACAAGACACCGGCCGCGACGAGCGTCGTCGCGAACGAGGCGAGCAGCGCGTTCTGCGCAGAGAGCGCGAGCCTCCGGCGGCGCTTCGCTGCGGCGAACGAGCCGCCAACGAGTGCGTACACGACGAGCCCGAAGCTCAGGAGCAGGGCAGCCCTCCCGAGTGCAGCCATCTACGTCTGCTTCTTGGCGGGCGTGTACTTCGACGGGCATTTCGTCGAGAGCGACCCGTCGGTCGCGACGAAGACGCCGTTGCGGAGCGCCCCGGAGACGACGACCTCGCGAGTGACGCCGAAGAGGTCCGGAACGGTGCCGTGGTAGAGGACGTGCGCGCGCGCCCGTGGGTACCCCGTCACGTTGCGGAGCACGAAGCGCAG
>JBGPLW010000098.1:0-8888 GCA_041486645.1 Gaiellaceae bacterium
GGGCCGGCCTGGGTAAGGCCTAGCTTGCGACTCGATGACGCTATGCTACTTATTTAGTATCATAGCGACATGGCGGTCTTCCGGACACCCCAGCTCGACGAGCCCGAACTCGCGGTCATAGCCATGATCGACGAGATCCGCAATTCGATGCGTGACCGCGTCGACGATTCACCGCGCCGCTGGTCAGGTGGCCTTCGCAGGATGCTTGAGGCGAAAGCCATTCAGGGGTCCAACACCATCGAGGGCTACGACGCGAGCCTTGACGACGTTCTGGCGGTGATGGACGGTGAACCGCCATTGGACGCCGACACTGAAACGCGCATGGCGCTACAGGGATACCAGGAAGCGATGACCTACACGCTCCAAGCGTCCCAGGACGACGAGCCGTATCTGGACGAAGGCCTCTTGAAAGCCCTCCACTTCATGATGCTCAAGCACGATCTGAGCAAGCTTCCTGGCCGCTGGCGTCCCGGAGCAATTTACGTCTACGACGAAGAGCTAGGGCAGCAGGTCTACGAAGGGCCACCAGCGTCTGACCTCTCGTACCTCATCCAGGAGATGATCGAGGAACTCGATTTCAACCATGACGTGCCCGTGCTTGTGGGTGGAGCTATGGCTCACCTGAACCTCGTGATGATCCACCCCTTCAAGGACGGCAACGGGCGAATGGCGCGATGCCTACAGACCTATGTTCTGGCGCGCGAAAAGATTATGGCCCCTGTCTTCTCAAGCATCGAGGAGTATCTCGGCTCCAAGGCAAACACGCGCGCGTACTACGACGTTCTCGCCAAGGTTGGCCAAGGTTCGTGGAGTCCAGACCACGACGCCCGACCCTGGCTCCGCTTCTGCCTCACCGCACACTTCCGCCAAGCACGGACTGTTCTTCGGCGAGTTGAGCGAGCGGAACGGCTCTGGGTCGTCGTGTCTGATCTGGCGGAAAAGCTACGCATTCCAGAACGATCGATCGGCCCGCTTTGCGAGGCGGCCATGGGCCGACGAGTGCGAAGAGCCAGCTACGTCGCCAACGCAGAAGTCACTTTCGGGGAAACCGTTCCAAAGCTAACCGCTAGCCGAGACCTCAAGACTCTCGTCACTGCTGGCCTCTTCCATCCGATCGGTGACAAGAGAGGGCGCTACTACCTCGCCTCCGAGACGCTCAAAGCGGAGTGGGACAAGATCAGGGCGGCGAGTGAGCCGAGCCGCGCCGAGGAAGACCCCTTCTCACTTGTCCAGCTGCGACTCGACATTCCGTCCTGACGCTCCTTGCGGCGGCTACATCTCGAGAGGCGCTCAGGGCTCGAATGACGGCGCCCAGCCTGCCCAAACAACCGTCTAGCATCCGCGAGGTGCCTGAAGCCACGACGCCTCGGGCCGAGGACACCTTCATCCGCGGCTACCGGCAGCTTGCGCTCGAGACGCCGGCCCGGCGGCGCGACGCGCTCCTCCGGACGCTCGACGTCCTGCTCTCGTCGCTCTTCCTCCTCTGCACGCTGCCCATCGCGGTCCCGATCGCGCTGATCGTGCTCGCGACGAGCGGCCGCCCGGTCTTCTACCGGGGCGAGCGCGTCGGCCGCGGCGGCCACGTGTTCACGATGCTGAAGTTCCGGACGCTCCGCTCCGACGCCGAGTCGCGGCTCGGGCCGTACCTCGGCGAGGAGCTCGTGCGCCGCACGCAAGACGAGTTCACGCCGATCGGCAAGTGGCTGAAGGCGACGCAGCTCGACGAGATCCCGCAGTTCCTCAACGTGCTGCGCGGCGACATGAGCCTCGTCGGGCCGCGGCCCATCCGCCCAGTCTTCTTCGACCAGCTCGCGCACGAGCTGCCGGCGTACTGGCAGCGGCTGATCGTCCGTCCCGGGCTCACGGGGCTCGCGCAGGTACGGCGCGGCTACGAGACATCGATGGCGGAGAAACTCGCGCACGATCTCGAGTGGATCGCCGACCGCTCCGTCCGCCTCTACCTGAGGACGGTCTTCTCGACTGGCTGGCGCGTGCTGATGCAGTCGCTGCGAGGCCCAGCATCGCACGGCGACTGACCGCCGCGGTCCTCATCGTCGCGGGCGTCGTTGCCGTGGTCGTCGTCCTGCGGCCCTCCCCCACGCCGCGCGAACCGCACCTGCTCGTCGGCGTCGCCGACGACACGCTCAAGTGGACGCGGAACCCGCTGGGCGTCGTCCGCTGGCAGCGCGCGCTCGGGGCGCAGGCCGTTCGTGTCTGGGTGCCGTGGCACGGCGAGGCGCGGCCGCATGGTGCGCGGCTCGACGAGCTGCGGCGCGCGGAGGACGCGGCGCGGGAGACGCGCGTCGTTCTCGCCGTCTTCGGCTTCGCGCGCGACACGCCGACGACGGCCGGAGCGCAGCGAACGTTCTGCGCCTACGCGCATCGGGCGCTCGCGGAGGTTCCGGGTGCGTATGCGATCGTCGTCTGGAACGAGGCGAACTCGCCGACGTACTGGCGCGGCTCGCCATCGCAGTACGAAACGCTCCTCGCGCGGTGCTACGACGTCCTACACCGGTCCGGCCTGACGGTCCTCGACTCGACCGCGTCGGCGCATGCACCCGAGTCCTTCCTGCGCGATGTCGCGGCTGCCTACCGTGCGAGCGGACGCTCACGCCCGCTCGTCGATGCGTTCGGGCACAACCCGTATCCCGCAACCTCTGCGGAGACGCCAACTGCGGTGCACCGAGCAGGCTTCGTCGGCGAGGGCGACTACGCGAGGCTCGCCGGCGTCTTGCGGAAGAGCTTCGGCGCCCCACAGGACGTCTGGTACCTCGAGGACGGGTTCCAGTCCGCCGTTCCCGCCCGGCTCGCGCAGCACTACGCCGGCCGCGAAAACGTCGCGACGATCGATCCGGCGCTGCAGGCGCGCCGTCTCGGCGAAGCGATCCGACTCGCAGCGTGCCAGCAGCGCGTTCGGGCGTTCTTCAACTTCGAGCTCGTCGACGAGACGCGGCTTGGGGGCTGGCAGTCGGGTCTCGTGTGGCGCGGCGTGCACCGCAAGCCCGCGGCGGCGGCGTTCGCCGCAGCGGCTCGGCAGACGGCCGCCGGTTGTCCATCCCGCCCATAGAGTTCGGCCGATGTGCGGGATCTGTGGAATCGCGTCGCGAAGCGGCGCCGCCGACGCCGACCGGCTTGCGGCGATGAGCGCCATGCTCGTTCACCGCGGCCCCGACAGCGGTGGCGAGCACCTCGACGGTCCTGTCGGCCTCGCCGCGCGGCGCCTCTCGATCATCGACCTCGCGGGTGGCGACCAGCCGATCTCGAACGAGGACGGGTCGTGCACCGTCGTCCAGAACGGCGAGATCTACAACTATCCCGAGCTGCGCCGGGAACTCGAACGGGCAGGGCACGTCTTCCGCACCCACTGCGACACCGAGGTGCACCTCCATCTCTACGAGGAGCATGGCCCCGAGTACGCGCGACGCCTGCGCGGCATGTTCGCGGTCGCGCTCTGGGATGCGGAGCGCCGTCGTCTTGTGCTCGCGCGCGACCGGTACGGGATCAAGCCCCTGTACTACCGCGACGCCGGCGGCTCGCTCGAGTTCGCCTCCGAGCTTCGCGCGCTGCCACGCGGCGAGATCGACCTCGACGCGCTCGAGGCGTTTCTCGCGTTCAACTCGATCCCCGCGCCCTTCTCGATCTTCCGCGACACTCGGAAGCTGCCGGCCGGACACGTTCTCGTCTGGGAGGAGCACGGCGGCCTCACGCTCGACCGCTATGCGCGGCCGGGGCCCGTGCAGGTCGAAGAGCTGCGCGGCGACGACGAAGCCGAGCTCGTCGAGGAGCTCCGCGCGCGGCTGCGCGACTCGGTGCGCGCGCACCTGCTCGCGGACGTGCCGGTCGGCGTCCTGCTCTCCGGAGGCGTCGACTCCGCCGTGCTCGCCGCGCTCGCCGCGCAGGAGACACCGGAAGCAGTGCACACGTTCACGATCGGTTTCGAGGAACGCAGCTTCGACGAACGCGACGACGCACGGCTCGTCGCTGAGCGCTACTCGACAAACCACCACGAGCTGCTCGTGCACCCCGATCCATTGCTGCTGCTTCCCGCACTCGCCGAGGCTTTCGACGAGCCTTTCGCGGACTCGTCCGCACTGCCGACCTACCTCGTCTCGCAGCTCGCGTCCGAGCACGTCAAGGTCGCGCTCTCGGGCGAAGGCGGAGACGAGCTCTTCGGCGGCTACTACACGTACGCCGCGGATCTGCTCGCCGACCGCATCGCGCCGCTCGCGCGGCTCGCGCGGCCGCTCGTCGAGCGCCTGCCGACCTCGACCGCGAAAGCGAGCTTCGACTACAAGGCGAAGCGGTTCGTCCGCGCGGCGCACCTGCCGCCGCTCGAGCGCCACCATGGCTGGAAGGAGATCTTCTCACCGGACCTGCGCGCGGAGCTTCGCGGGGTTCGCAGCACGTTCGACCCGGTCGACGTCTATCGCGCGCGCTACGCCGAGACCGAGGGCGCCGACCAGCTGTCACGCCTACAGGACGTCGACTTCGGGATCTACCTCGTCGACGACTTGCTCGTGAAGACCGACCGTGCGTCGATGGCGCATTCGCTCGAAGCCCGCGTGCCGTTCCTCGATTCGGTGGTGACGAACTTCGCGTTCACGCTGCCGGTGAAGCACAAGGTGCGCGGGCTCTCGAAGAAGGTCCTGCTGCGCAAGGCCGCCGAGCCGCTGCTGCCGCGCGAGGTCGTGCACGGCCGCAAGCGCGGCTTCTCGATTCCCGCAGCCGCGTGGCTTCGCGGCGAGCTGCTGCCGTTCGCGCGAGAGACGCTCTCCGCCGGCAACCTCCGCTCGCAAGGCTTCTTCGAGCCGGCGCCGGTGACGCGCCTCCTCGCCGAGCACGCCGCCGGCGTGCAGGACTGGAGCCGCCAGCTCTGGGGTCTGCTCGCGTTCACGCTCTGGTACGAGCGCCACGTCGAGCAGGAGCCGCCCGTGCTGCGCTCCGGGCGGATGGAAGCGGTACTACGGTGAGCAACCTGCTTTCAAGCAGGTTGCAGTCGTCGACTCCGCCCGTGACGGTGCAAACGACTGCAACCAGGTTAAAACCTGGTTGCGGGTTCCGCCGATGAAGGTCTGGATCGACATGACGGCCTCGGCGCACGTGCTCGTGTTCCGGCCGCTGATCCAGATTCTCGAAGAGCGCGGCGACGAGGTCCAGATCACGGCCCGCGATTATGCGCAAACGCTCCAGCTTCTCGAGCTGCACGGAATGAGCGCCGAGGTGATCGGCAAGCACGGCGGCCGCTCGCGATTCCAGAAGGCGCGGCAGATGACGCACCGGCTCGGAGCGCTCAAGCGCTGGGCGAAGGACCGCGACTTCGACATAGCGCTCGCACACGGCTCGCACGAGTTGACGATGACGGCACGGCGGCTCGGCATTCCGAGCTCGACGACGTTCGACTACGAGTTCGCGACGCTGCAACACCAGCTCGGCTGCCGCGCAGCGACAAAGGTCGTCGTGCCGGATGCAATCCCCCCGGAGCGGCTCGCGCCGTACGGCGCGCGTCCCCCGAAGCTCCTCCAGTACCCGGGACTGAAGGAGGAGTACTACCTCTCGGACTTCGAGCCCGACCGCGCGCTGCTCGACCGCTTCGGCATCGAGCCCGGCCGGGTGCTCGTCGTGCTGCGCCCGCCGCCCGACGTGTCGCTGTACCACCGACATTCGAACCCGCTCTTCCCGATGACCCTGGAGCATCTCGGACGGCTCGAGAACGTGCACGCGTTCGTGCTCCCGCGCACGGAAGAGCAGCGCAAGTACGTGCGCGGCCTGAATCTGCCGTCGGTCATCCTCCCGGAGAAGGCCGTCGACGCGCAGAGCCTGATCGCGTTCGCCGACCTCGTCGTGTCCGCCGGCGGCACGATGAACCGCGAGGCCGCGGCGCTCGGCGTCCCGGTCTACACGACGTACGGCGGCCGGCTCGGCGGCGTCGACGAAGAGCTGATCCGCGACGGACGGCTCAAGCCGCTGACCGACCCACGCGCACTCGACCTCCACAAACGCGACACCACAGGCGAGTGGGTGCGGCGTGATCCGGCACTGATGCTCGACTTGCTGCTCTCCCCGTTGTAGAACCGGGCCTTCCAGACGTTTTCAACTGGGGAGGGCAACGTGAGGGGACACCATGGGCTGCGCCGGCTGCTCGTCGCCGCGGTCGTTCTGGGAGTGGCGGCCGCCGGTGCGGCCGCCTATGCGAACACGAGTGGCGGCAGCGCCACGATCAACGGCTGCCTAAACGGGCACGGCACGCTCCGCGTGCTCGATCCGGGCGAGTCATGCACCCCCGGAGAGTCGGCGATCTCGTGGAACCAGGAAGGCCCGGCAGGGCCCGCCGGTTCCGCGGGCGCAACCGGACCGGCAGGAGCAGCGGGACCGGCCGGCCCGGCGGGGCCAGCAGGCGCGGCGGGGGCGACAGGCCCGGCGGGTGACACCGGACAGGCGGGGGCAACGGGGCCGGTTGGGCCGACAGGCCCGGCGGGGGCAACGGGCCCTGCGGGCCCAGCGGGACCAGCAGGACCGGCGGGACCGCCCGGAGCGGGCGGCGACGGCTTCGTCAGCTCGCTCGTCGCACCGGCGGTCACAATCAACTTCGGCGACAACGCGAGACATGTCGTCGGATCGCTCGATCTGCCGCCTGCGGGCTCGTTCGTGCTCTACGCCAAGGGCACCGTCTTCTACAACGACTTCGCGTTTGCGAGCGGCGACAACGTCTCCTGCTGGCTCGTTTCGGGGGGCTTCTTCGCCGATTCGACGACGGTGACGCTCACGTCGAGCCACCAATACCTCCTGCCGTCCGGCCCGCTTCAGGTCGTCGGCACGACGTTCGCCAGCTTCGCGCTGACCACGGCGATCGGAGGCGGCGGCACGATCACGGTGCAGTGCGACCGCGGCAACGGCGGCAGCGGCCAGATCGTGATCCAAAACGTGAAGATCACGGCAGTCCAGGTCGCCGCGGTTCACGGATAGGCGAGAGAAGGCGGGGCCGCCGGCAGGGCGGCCCCGCCCCTCAGGCGACGCGCGCGAGCGCCGCGAGGACGTCCTCGCCGTAGCGCTCGAGCTTTGCCGGCCCGACGCCGGGAACGGACGCGAGCTCCGCGAGCGTGCGCGGCTTGCGCTCGGCGATCTCCGCGAGCGTCGCATTGTGGAAGACGACGTACGCCGGCACCTCGTCGGCCTTTGCGCGCTCGAGCCGCCATTCGCGCAAGGCGTCGAAGCCGGGCGGCGCGTCTGCTGCAACCACCTTGCGCGCAACCGGACTGCTCGCCTGCACGCCAAGCTCCTTCAGGAACCGGCTCGGCTTCCCGTCCCAGGTGACGAGGAGATGCCGCTTCGCACGCGTCAGCCCGACATAGAGCAGCCGCCGCTCGTCGTCGAGATCTGCGCGGCGGTTCGGCAGCTCGTTCTCCTCGAGCCGCGGGATGTGCACCGCCTCGAACTCGAGCCCTTTCGCGCGATGCAGCGTCAGCAGGTGCACGCCGCGTCCCGCAGTCGCACCGAAGCGCTCGTGCAGTGACGCGACGAACGCGCCCACGTCACTGTCGAACTGCTCGGCCAGCCGCACGAGGCGCGCAAGGTCGGCCTGCCGCGTCTGCTCGCGCTCGCCGAGCTTCTCCGGCGGCGATACGAGCCAGCCCTGCGCGAGCGCAGCCTCGCGGACGACGGGCCCGGCCGGCACCTCGCCGCGCGGCAGCACCTTCAGCAGCCGTCGCGCCGCATCGCGTGCGAGCAGCGAAGCGCCCTGGAACGGAATGCCCGCATCGTGCAGCGACTCTTCGAAGTCGGCCGCGCGTGCGTTCGTGCGCACGAGCAGCGCCTGTTCCTCGTAGGCCACGCCTTCGGCCGCCAGCTCTGCGATCCGCGCCGCGACGTCGACGCCCGCGCACACAAACGGCTCGGGCCCGTCGGCGCGCGTCGAGCGCAGCGTCTTCTCGGCACCGCCGAGCTGCGGCACGAGCCGGTTCGCAAGCGCGAGCACCTGCGGCGTCGAGCGATAGTTCTGCTCGAGCCGTACCACCTTCGCGTGCGGGAACGTGCGCGGTAGCGCGAGAAGCCATTGCGCACTCGCGCCGGTGAAGCCGTAGATCGACTGGTAGTCGTCACCGACCGCGCAGAGCTCGTCGCGCTCGCCGAGCCACAGCTCGAGCAGCGTCTGCTGGAGCAGGTTCACGTCCTGGTACTCGTCGACGGTGAACGCGCTCCAGCGCTCACGCACGAGCGCAAGCGCCGCTTCGTCGTCCTCGAGCATGCGGATCGTGCGCTCGAGCAGGTCTTCGAAGTCGAGGGCGCCCGCCTCTTCCTTGCGGCGCTCGTACTCGCGGAACACGCGGTGCGCGAGGTCGGCCGGAATCGGCGGCTCGTGCCCCTCGAGGCCGCCGAGGTACGTCTGGGGCGTCAG
Organism: Gaiellaceae bacterium; assembly: GCA_041486645.1. Lineage (GTDB taxonomy): Bacteria > Actinomycetota > Thermoleophilia > Gaiellales > Gaiellaceae > Palsa-739. The sequence goes on from JBGPLW010000098.1 coordinate 8,393, forward strand.
GCGGCGGTTCTTCGCCCACTCGACCTCGGTGGCGAGGTCGCCCGCGGGGCGGAACTTGTACGGCGGCGGCAGCCGGTTGCCGATCTGGCGCAGCAGCAGCGCCTTCGTCGAGAGGATCCGTCCAGGGTCGCCGGCAAAGCGCCGGAGCAGCGCGAGGGCGGCGGAATGGAACGTCGAGGCGCGGACGCCTTCGACGCCGAGGACCGCGAGCCGCGACCGCAGCTCGCCGGCGGCCTTGTCGGTGAACGTGACCGCGAGGATCTCGTCCTCGCGGAACGCGCCGGTCGAAACCTGGTTCGCGATCCGCCGCGTGATCGTCGTCGTCTTGCCGGTGCCCGCTCCGGCGAGGATGCAGACCGGGCCGCGCACGAACTCGGCAGCGCGCCGCTGCTCGGGGTTCAGGCCGGCGAGGATCTCCTCGGAGCGCACCGCGCCACCTTAGGCGCGCGAGAGGACGGGGTCCGTGCCGGGTCCGTGCCGATTCGGTGTCGCTACC
>JBGPLW010000099.1:0-8648 GCA_041486645.1 Gaiellaceae bacterium
GCGGATGCCTTCCGCGACCGCCTTCGGATCCGCGTCGTCGAACACCACCATCGGCGCCTTGCCGCCGAGCTCGAGGTGTACGCGCTTCAACGTGTCGGCCGCGTTCCGCGCGATCGCCTTGCCGGTCCCGACATCGCCGGTCAGCGACACGAGCCGCACGTCCGGATGCGCGACGAGTCGTTCGCCGACGGGTACGCCGTCGCCCGTGACGACCTGCAGCACGCCCTCGGGGATGACCTCCTGCGCGAGCTGCATCAACCGCAGCAGCGAGAGCGGCGTCTGCTCCGACGGCTTGAGGATCTGGACGTTGCCTGCGGCGAGCGCCGGCCCCATCTTCCAGATCGCCATCAGCAGCGGGTAGTTCCACGGACAGATGCCGCCGACGATGCCGAGCGGCTCGCGCCGGATGATCGAGGTGTAGCCCTCGATGTACTCGCCGGCGGACTTCCCTTCGAGCTGCCGCGCAGCACCGGCAAAGAAGCGGAGGTTGTCCGCCCCGAACGGCATCTCGTCGCGTGACGCCATCAACGGCTTGCCGACGTTCAGTGACTCGAGCTGCGCAAGCTCTTCCGCGTTGTCGTCGATGACGTCGGCGAGCTTGTGCAGGAGCTCGGACCGCTCCTTCGGCGTCTTGTCGAGCCAGTCGGGCAGCACCTTCTTCGCCGCCTCGACCGCGCGGTCGACGTCCTCCGCCGAGCAGCGCGGTACCTCCGCGATCACCTCGCCCGTGGCGGGGGCGATGACCTCCATCGTCTCGCCGGACGCGCTGTCGACCCAGTCGCCGCCGACGAATGCCTTGTATGACGTCTTCGTTGCGCTCATGTCTCTCTCCTTTTACTTTGCGGTGCCCCGGGCGACGACCCCAGTGTCGCGCATCAGCCTCTGCGCGAGAGCGACGGGGATCACCGTCAGGAGAATCATCACGGATGCGATCGCGTTCACGATGGGCAACTGCTGCCCGAGTCGGATGTAACCCAGGATCAGGAGCGGAAGCGTGTTCTGCGCCCCCGCGGTGAAGAACGTGACCACCACCTCGTCGAACGACAGGGCAAACGCGAGGAGCCCGCCGGCGACGAGCGCGGTCGAGATGATCGGCCAGATCACGAACCGGAAGGTCTGCCACCCGTCGGCGCCGAGGTCGGCCGACGCCTCGAGCAGCGACGGCGACGACCGCCGGAGCCGCGCGAGCGCGTTGTTGTAGACGAGCACGACGCAGAACGTCGAGTGTCCGATCACGATCGTCGTCAGCGACAGGCTGATGTGGTTGAACACGAAGAACGAGTTGAGCGCCATGCCGGTGATGATCCCGGGCAGCGCGATCGGCAGGACGAGGAGGAACGACACCGTCTCCCGGCCGAAGAAGCGGAAGCGCGCGATGGCGAAGGCGGCGGCCGAGCCGAGCACGAGAGCGAATCCGGTTGCAAGGAGCGCTGCCCGGACGGAGAGCCAGATCGCCGTGCGCACCTCCGACGCGTGCCACGCGACCCGGAACCAGTGCGTCGTGAAGCCGGGAATCGGCCAGCTCTGGACGTTCGAGTTGTTGAACGCGTAGACCATGATCAGCCCGAGCGGCAGCCAGAGGAAGAGAATGACGAGCACCGTCCACGAGCCGAGCGCCCACCGTGTCGAGCGTTGCTCCATTACATCGCCTCGAACGCGCCGAGGCGACGCGCGATCAGGAGGTAGGCGGCCATGACGGCGAGCGGGATGCTCGCGAACGCGGCCGCGAACGGGACGTTGTTCGAGATGCCGACCGACGAGTAGACGACGTTGCCGATGAACTGCGTGCCGGGGCGGCCCCCCGCGAGCAGCGGAGTGACGTAGTCCCCGAGTGTCAGCGAGAACGTGAAGATCGAGCCTGCGATGACGCCCGGGAGCGCGAGCGGCAGCACGACGCGACGGAACGTCTGGAACCCGCCCGCACCGAGATCGCGCGACGCCTCGATCAGCGAATGCGGCACGCGTTCCAGCGCGCCGAACACGGGCAGGATCATGAACGGCAGCCAGACGTAGGAGAAGACGATCCACACCGCCCAGTTCGTGTACGCGAGATGGAGATGGGGCAGGCCGACCTTGCCGAGCGTCCAGTTCATCACGCCGTCCTCGTTCAGGATCAGCCGCCAGATGTAGACGCGGATGAGGTAGCTCGACCAGAGCGGCAGGAGCACCGCGACGAAGAGGAACGTCCGCGAGCGCCCCGACGCGATCCGCGCCATGAAGTAGCCGAGCGGGAACGCGAGCAGTGCGTCCGTGAATGTCACCGCCGCCGCGATCCCGATCGTCCGGAGCGCAATCGACCGGTAGGCGCCGGAGTCCCAGATCGTGCGGTAGTTGTCGATGTTCCAGATGTGCTTGATCTCGGTCGTGAACGGATCGACCGTCCAGAACGACGAGATGAAGAGCGCGCCGAGCGATGCGAGGTAGACGAAGCCGAACGCGAGGAGCGGCGGCGCGAGCAGGAGCACCGCCTTCGCCCAGCGATGCCGCCAGAAGAAGCCGGAGATGCGAAGCCGGGCCGCCCGTAGAGGGCGATCGGGTGCTCCGAGCTCGGGATTGATGGCCGACATCAGATCTCAGCGGCCGCGAATGCGGCCGCCTTCAGGGGTCTTCGCGCGTGCCGGAATCCGCGCGAGCGGATTCCGGCACTTGCGCAAACAACCATCAACCCTTCAGCTGCGTCCAGGCCTGTTGCCACTGCGTGTAGTCCATGCAGTTCTTCTGGCCGTTGCCGCAGTCGGCGACGGGCGTCTTCCAGAACTTGATCGACCGGAAGTACGCCGCCGAGGCGCCGCAGTGGTACTGCGCCGCGGAGCCCGCCGCCAGCTGGTTCATGATCGGGCAGGCCTTCGGGTTCGCCGGCGTCTCACCGAAGTAGATCGCCTGCTGGGCCTGCACGTTGGGCGTCGACACCCACTTCAGCCACATGTAGGCGCAGTTCGGATGCTTGGCCTTTGCCGAGAGCATCCAGGTGTCCGCCCACCCCGTGGCTCCTTCCTTCGGGATGAGATCCTTGACCGGCACCTTGGCCGCGATCAGCGTGTTCGTCTGATACGGCCACGTCGCGCCGATGATCGCGTCGCCGTTCTTGAACAGGTCGATCTCGTCCGAGGCGAGTGCCCAGTACTTCTTGATCAGCGGCTTCTGCGCCTTCAACAACGCAACCGCGGCGTTGAACTGGTTCTGATTCAGCTCGTACGGATCCTTGATCCCGAGCGCTGGTTGCGACTTCGAGAGATAGAGCGCCGCGTCGGCGATCTGGATCGGGTTGTCCGGCACCGTGACCTTGCCCTTAAAGCGAGGGCTGTAGATCGCCGACCAGCTGGTCGGAACCGGCGTAACCTTCTTGGTGTTGTAGAGGAGCGTGTTCGGCCCCCACTGAAGCGAGATGCCGTAGTGCTGGCCGCCGACGGTGTTGTGCGGCGGCGACTTCAGCGCCGGAATGAAGTTCTTCCAGTCCGGGATGAGGTTCACGTTGACCGGCTGGACGTCCTTGCCGTAGATGAGGCGCAGGCTTGCGTCGCCGGAGGCGGAGACCATGTCGTACTGCGACCCGCCGCCGCTCCGCATCAGCGTCACCATCTCGTCCGACGAGCCGGCGTACTTCGCGTTCACCTTGCAGCCGGTTGCCTTCGTGAACGGCTTCACCCACTGCGGCTGCGTGTAGCCCTCCCATGCAACGAGGTTCAGCTGTCCTTCTCCCTTGCCGATCGTGGTTGGCAGCCCGTTGCCGGAACTGACGCCGGCAGCGGGAACGCACAACGCGGCGGCGAGCGCCGCCAGCAATACGTGAGCCCTCTTGATCCGAATCACTGCTCGCCCTCCTTGGGTAACTCATAGGTGTGCTCGGGTTTCCATTCGAGCCGGACGCGCTTGCCGCGCGCTTCCAGCACGTCCTGCGACGACGCTTCGAGGTTCTGCCGGACGACATCGAGCTCGCCGCCGGCGTCGAGGTCGACGAGATAGCGCGTCACCGACCCGACGTAGACGACCTCCCGCACCGTGCCCGGCTCGCCGGACCCGGCGCCTTCGCTCATGTGGATCTTCTCGGGCCGGATCGAGATGCGCCGCCCGTCGCGCTCGAGAACGTTCGACACGCCGACAAACCCTGCGACGAACTCAGTCTGCGGACGCTCGTACACGTCCGCGGGCGCGCCGACCTGCTCGATCCGCCCTTCGTTGAAGACGGCGAGGCGGTCGCTCATCGTGAGCGCCTCCTCCTGGTCGTGTGTGACGTAGACGAACGTGATGCCGAGATCGCGCTGGAGCGCCTTGAGGAAGACCTGCATCTCTTGCCTGAGCTTGAGGTCGAGCGCGCCGAGCGGTTCGTCGAGGAGGAGCACCGACGGCGAGTTGACGATCGCGCGTGCGAGCGCGACCCGCTGCCGCTGGCCGCCCGAGAGCTGCACCGGCCTGCGCGACGCGACGTTCGGCAGGCGAACGCGCTCGAGCACCTCCTGTGCCTTGTCCCGCCGTTCGCGGCGCGAGACGCCCTTGACCCGCAGGCCGTACTCGACGTTCTCCTGGACGGTCATGTGCGGAAAGAGGGCGTAGTCCTGAAACACGGTGTTGACGTCTCGCTCCGACGGCGGCACGCGCGTCACGTCGACGCCGGCGAGCTCGACGTGTCCCTCGTCGGGCTGCTCGAAGCCGGCGATCACGCGAAGCGACGTCGTCTTGCCCGATCCGGAAGGGCCGAGCATCGTGAAGAACTCGCCCTCGGCGATGTCGAGGTCGAGATTGTCGATCGCGACGACCTCGCCGAACGTGCGGCGGATGCCGCTCAGCCGCACCGCGGGTGTGACGGCCGGCGCGTTGCGCCCGGCGCTAACCGGAGCCTGCGTCGCCAAGCGCCACCTCCAGGATCGCGAGCCCCCGCTCCAGCTCCTCGTCCGTCGCCGAGAGCGGCGGCAGGAGCCGGATCACGTTCCCGTAGAGCCCGCACGAGAGGAGGATGAGCCCCTTGTCGCGCGCCGCCGCCGTCACCGCTTTCGCAGTCTCGCCGTTCTGCTCGGCGAGCTCGAGCGCAAGCATCGCGCCGAGCCCGCGCACCTCGCCGACGATCGGGTGCCGCGCAGCGATCTCGTCGAGGCGCGTATGGAGGATCGATGCAATCTGCTCGGCGCGCTCGCGAAAGCCCGGCGACGAGAGTTCGTCGAGCACGGCGAGCGCTGCCGCGCAGGCGACCGGGTTGCCGCCGAAGGTGCCGCCGAGCCCGCCGGGGTGCGGCGCGTCCATCAGCTCGGCGCGGCCGGTGACCGCGGCGAGCGGGAGCCCGCCGCCGAGCGTCTTGCCCGACACGAGCAGGTCGGGCTCGACGTCGAAGCGCTCGATCGCCCAGACCGTCCCGGTCCGGCCGCACCCGGCCTGGATCTCGTCGTCGACGTACAGAATCTTGTGCTCGTCGCAGAGCGCGCGCAGCGCCTGCACGAACTCCGGTGGCATCGGGATGAAACCGCCCTCGCCCTGCACCGGCTCGAGCACGATGCAGGCGACCTCGCGCGGGTCGACGTCCTGCTTGAAGAGCAGCTCGAGCCCGCGCAGCGCGTCCGCGGTCGTGACGCCGCGGTACGGGTACGGCGCGGGCGCGCGGTGCACGTCGGTCGCGAGCGGGCCGAAGCCCTGCTTGTAGACGAGCTTCGACGTCATCGCCATCGTCAGGTTCGTGCGCCCGTGGAACGCGCGGTCGAAGACGACGACGCCGGCGCGGCCTGTCGCGGCGCGGGCGATCTTCACGGCGTTCTCGATCGCCTCCGCGCCCGAGTTCAGCAGAATCGACTTCGTCGCAGCCTGGCCCGGCCAGAGCTCGTCGAGCTTCTCGGCGACCGCGACGTACGGCTCGTAGGCGCCGACCATGAAGCACTGGTGCAGGTACCGGTCGACCTGCTCGTGGATCGCGCGGACGACCGAGGCGTTGCCGTGGCCGAGGTTCTGGCAGGCGATGCCGCCGCCGAAGTCGAGGTACTCGCGGCCCTCGGCGTCCCAGATGCGCGCTCCCCAGGCCCGAGTGACGACAAGGTCGGTCCCCGCGACACCGCGCGGCACGAAGCGCTCGCGCGCCTGCTGCACGGAATCCGTGGAAACGCGATCCTCGACCCGCATTCGGTGGAGTATCGCACTACCGGAATGCGAGGCAAGAGGGTCGTTTCTCTGCGCATTGCGCAGGCCGTGGGCTGAGTAGGATCGCCGGGTGCGGCCGCTCCATCCGCAGTTCCGGCCCTACACCTGGGCGCTCTCGACCGCTGAGATCGCGGCCCGGGCGGGTCTCCGCCCGGAGGAGGTGCTGCGCTTCGACGGCAACACCTCGCCCGACCCGCCGCCGACGGCCCGGCCCGAGACGATCGCTGCCGCGCTCGAGCGCATTCAGTCCTATCGGCATGGCGGCTTTCCGGAGCTCGTCGGCGCGATCGCGGACTACAACGGCGTCGAGCCGGAGAACGTCGTCCTCGGCGCGGGCGCCGACGACCTGCTCATGCTCTGCGCCCGTTCGTATGCGGGGCCGGGCGACCTGATCGCGATCGCCGACGAACCGTCGTATCCGCTGTACCGGGTCGCCGCCTGGGTCACGGGAGCCGGCGTCGGCGACGACCGGCCGGTTCTCACCTTCGTCTGCCGTCCTCACAACCCAAGCGGAGCGATGGTCGACATCCCGGCCGCACGGCCGCTCGTCGTCGACGAGGCGTACTTCGAGTACGGAGGGGAGACGGCGGTGCCGCTCCTCGGCGACGACGTGATCGTCGTGCGCACGTTCTCGAAGGCGTTCGGGCTCGCCTCCGCGCGGGTCGGCTACGCGCTCGCGTCCGTCGAGACCGCGGTCGAACTGAACGAGCGCCAGCAGCCTGCGCCGGTCTCGACGCTCTCGGCGGCGCTTGCGCTCGCGGGGCTCGAGGCCGGCCCGCCCGACGTCTCAGCGACGGTCGCGGAGCGAGAACGCCTCGCCGGCGAGCTCCGGGGCATCGGCCTCGAGCCGCTGCCGTCGTACACGAACTTCCTGCTCGTGCCGCACCCGCGCGCGCAGGAGCTCTACGAGGCGTTGCTGGCGCGCGGGCTCGCCGTGCGACCGTCACCGGGCGCGATCCGTATCACGGTGCACCGGCCCGAGGCCGACGACCGTCTCGTCGCCGAGCTCAGCCGAGCGGTGTAACGCCGGAGAGCACGTAGCGCGTTCCGTCGAGCCGGCAGACGATGCCGACGCGCGCACCGAGCGAGAGCTTCGCAGCCGCACGCTGCGAATCCTCCGCCGCCGTGATCGCGCAGGTGAGCGCCTGACCGCCGGAGTCCGGCTGCACGCCGACGCCGTCGCTGCGCAGGCCGACGACCGTGCCGAGCGCGACGCGCTGCAGCGGCAGGTCGGGCTTCGTCGGCTCCGTCGGTCGCGTCGTCGTCGTCGTCGTGGGCTCAGTCCTCGTCGGCTCAGTCCTCGTCGGTTCAGTCGTCGGCGCAGGCTTCGGCGGCTCCTTCGTGTCGAGACGCGTGAGCCTGGTCAGCACGAGGCGTCCCTTGACGAGCTTGCACGCCATGCCGGCGCGGACGCCCGTTCCCCATTTGAGGATCACCGTCGCGCCCTTTGTGTCGGGAATGACGCACGTGAGCGAGCGGTTGGCCGACTCGATGGTCAGCCACGTGCCGGAGTTCGCCGTGATCGTTCCGGATATCGTCTGTGTCGCGGGCGTGCCGCCGAGAAACGCGGTCGCCGCAAGGAGAAGTAGCCGCATGCACGATGTTGTCGGCGTGGGCGACGTGCGCCGCGATCCCTCGTTGGAGTCGAGTCGAGCGCGTCGCGCCCGGCGCCGGTGTCTCCGTGGCGGACAGTGACACAAGCAACGCCGGGCGAGACGTGCTCGGACCCTGTTACGACCGTGCGAGGTCTTCGGTTTGGAGGAGGACTTCTACCGGCCGGCGCTGGTCGCCTGGATCTCCGCCGGGCAGCGCCAGTACTCGAGCTTGCCCGTGGTTCCGACCGCGATGCAGTCGCGCTTCGTGAGGTCGGGCCGGCCCTCGAGCTTGCCGGGCTTGCACGCCTCGACGACGGTTCCCTGGACGGCTCCCGTCACAGCCGAGCAGGTGGCGGTGAGCCCCGTCGTCCTGAGGACGCGGCCGTCCTTGACCACGAGCATGAGCGCGAAGATGCAGGCTGCGACGACGAAAATTGGTTTCAGCACGTGCGGCGTCCTTTCCCCGGCGCCGCAGTTGCCGGAATACCTCTCCGCCCGTTATCGGCGCACGCGCGGATGGGCGTTACCCCGTCCGAGTGACCCGTCAGTCTGCGAGCCGGCGCTGCCATGCGTCAGCAGACGCACGTCCTTCCGGCGTCGAGAGAAAGTGCTCGAGGGGAACGTGCAGGAACGCGCCGCGGGCGTCCGCGAGCACGTCGGTGCCGTCGGTGATGTCCGCGTCCGCATGCAGCCGCCGGCCGCGCTCGCCGGTCAACCGCGCGTGGCGCTCGTCGAACCGGAACCACGCCTCGTATTCGCGGAGCCCCTCCCCGGCAGGCCGTGGCAGCCGGATGCCGCCGTGTGCGTCGCCGCAGCCCCAGCACGCGGGATCGTGATGCGGCGGAATTACGCCTTGTCGTGCCACACGTTCTCGAACGTCCCGAAGCGGAGCTCCTGCTCGTACAGGAACCGCGTGTCGTCGACGCGCTGCATGTA
>JBGPLW010000100.1:0-8641 GCA_041486645.1 Gaiellaceae bacterium
GAGCCTACGCTGCGCATGCCCGCTCCCGACGCCGGCAAAGCCGGCGCCTCCGCTCTCTGGTGAGCTCCGTCGAGCCTACGCTGCGCATGCCCGCTCCCGACGCCGGCAAAGCCGGCGCCTCCGCTCTCTGGTGAGCTCCGTCGAGCCTACGCTCACCGCGGCCCCGGGATGTTCGGGAAGCGGAACCGCAGCACGCGGTTCGGCTGCACGATCCAGGCGCCGCCCGTCTCCTCGTCGTTCAGCGCCTGCAGCGCCGCGTCGGCGACGAACGCCGGCTCCATCAGCGGGACGTCGATCATCCAGCGCACCTCGTCCTGGACGATCGGCGTATCGGTGAAGCCCGGGCACAGCGCGTTGATGCGAATGCCTTTCGCGGCGAGCTGCGGCGCGACGCTGCGCACGAAACCGATCACCGCGTGCTTCGTGAGCGAGTAGATCGGATCCATCGGCGTCGCCGTCAGCCCCGCAAGTGACGACGTCGCGACAATCGAGCCGCCGTTCGGCATCAACCGCGCCGACAGCTCGCGCACGCCGAAGACGACGCCGTCGACGTTCGCGCGCACGGCGCGCCGGTACTGCTCGTCGGTCAGCGCCGCGATGTCGCCCTCGCGCGTCACGATGCCCGCGTTCAGGAACGCCGCGTCGAACTCGCCCTCGACGGCACGCCACGCATCGGCATCGCCGACGTCGAAGCCTTCCTCGAGGCCGAGCGACACGACCTCGGCGTCGCCGAGCGCCGCCGCAATCGCGAGGCCGAGCCCGCCGCTGCCGCCGGTGATCAAGACCTTCATGGAACGAGCACCACCTTGCCGACGCTGCCCCGCGACTCCATCAGCTCGTGCGCGCGCTCCACCTCGGCAAGCGGCAGCTCGGCCCCGACGAGCGGCGTGAACGTGCCCGTCTGCCAGAGCCCGAGCAGCTCGCCGACCGCACTGCCGACGAGCTTCGGCGCCAGGCGCAGCAGCCGCCCGAGATAGAACCCCTGCACGCCGACGTTCCGGCCCACGAGCAGCCCGGGATTCGTCTCCGGCCACGGCCCCGCGGCAGAGCCGAGCGCGAGCAGCACGCCGAGCGGCTGCAACCGCGCGATGCCCTGCGAGAAGAGCTCGCCGCCGACCGGATCGACGACGACGTCGACCTTCAGGTCGTCCGGCAGCTCGTCGTAGACGTACGCCTCGGACGCACCGAGCTCCATGCACACGTCGAGCTTCTCCTCCGATCCAACCGCGGCGACGACGCGCGCCCCGAACGCCCGCGCGAGCTGCACGGCGGCCGTCCCGACCCCGCCTGCGGCCGCGTACACGAGCACCGTCGTTCCCGGATTGAGCCGCGCTTGCCGCGTCAGCGGGATGTACGCCGTGAGGAACGTGAGCAGAAACGACGCGCCCTCCGCGAAACTCGCGTGCTCGGGCAGCGGGACGACCTGAGCGCGATCGACCGCGGCAACCTCGGCGTAGCCGCCCGCGCCCGACGTGATCGCCATCACGCGCGTCCCGTCCTCGAGCTCGCCCGCGATCTCCGAGCCGAGCACGACGGGAAACTCCGGCATCTGCGGATAGCGCCCGCGCCGGATCAGGACGTCGGCGAAGTTGACGCCCGCCGCGCGCACGCGAACGAGCACCTTGCCGCCGGCCTCGGGATCCGGCAGGTCGGCGAGCTCGAACGGCCCGTCGACCTCGCGCAGCAGCGCGGCTCTCAAGTCTGTGCCGGCTCCTGCGCGAACTGCTCGCGCAGCGCCGTCTTCCGGAACTTGCCGACGCTCGTCTTCGGGATCTCGTCGACGAACTCGATGCGCTCCGGCAGCCACCACTTCGCGAAGCTCGGCGCGAGGAACTCGCGCAGCTCGTCCGCCGTCGCCGCAGCGCCGGCCCGGAGCACGACCGCGGCGAGCGGCCGCTCGTCCCACTTCGCGTCGGGGATCGCGATCACCGCCGCCTCGGCCACCGCAGGATGCGCCATGAGCGCGTTCTCGAGCTCGACGGAGGAGATCCATTCGCCGCCGGACTTGATCACGTCCTTCGAGCGGTCCTTGATCTGGATGTAGCCGCGCGGATGGATCGCGACGATGTCGCCGGTCTTGAACCAGCCGTCGTCCGTCCAGCGGTCGGACTGCTCGGGCGTGTCGTAGTAGCTCGATGCGACCCAGGGGCCGCGCACCTCGAGCTCACCCATCGCCTCGCCGTCCCACGGGATCTCGTCGTCGCCGATGCGCGCGCGGATCTCGACGAACGCGAGCGGGATGCCGGCCCACGACATGATGTCGAAGCGCGTCTCCTCGTCGACGTCCTGGAGATCGTGGGGCAGCGCGCCCGTCGAGGCGACCGGCGACGTCTCGGTCATGCCCCACCCCTGCACGATCGTCAGGCCGTGCTTCGCGAACGCGACGATCATCGCGCGCGGCACCGCCGAGCCGCCGACGAGCATGCCCTTCATGTGCGAGAGATCCCAAGCGCCCGGATCGGCGTCGAGCATCTGGAGGATGCCCATCCAGATCGTCGGCACGCCCGCCGACCAGGTCACCTGCTCCTGCGTGAAGTCCTCGAGCAGGCTCTGCGGATCGAGGAACGGGCCGGGGTAGACGAGCTTCGCGCCGAGCAGCGTCGCGAGATACGGATAGCCCCACGCATTCGCGTGGAACATCGGCACGACCGGGAGGATCACGTCGTTCACCGATGTGCCGAGACCGAACGGGTTGTTCACGCCGACGCCGAGCGCGTGCAACACCGTCGAACGGTGCGAATACACGACGCCCTTCGGCAGGCCGGTTGTGCCACTCGTGTAACACATTGCCGCGGCCTCGTTCTCCTCGAGCTCCGGGTCATGCCATTCGTCGGCAGACGCCGTCGCAAGCAGATCCTCGTACGAGTCCTCGACGACGAACACGTGCTCGATGTTCGTGCGGTCCTTGAATTGCTCGAGCAGCGGCAGGAGCGAACGGTCGACGATCACGATGCGGTCGTCCGCATGCGTTGCGATGTAGGCAAGGTCGTTCGGATGCAGCCGGAGGTTCAGCGTGTGCAGCACGAAGCCGCCGCACGGAATGCCGAAATACGCCTCGTGGTGCTGGTGATGGTTCCAGCAGAGCGTTGCGACGCGCGTCCCGCGCTCGAGGCCGAGCTTCTGCAGTGCGACGGCGAGCTGCTTCGCACGGCGCATCGTCTCGCGGTAGTTCGTGCGGTGGAAGCTCTTGTCGGGCAGCCGCGTCACGATCTCGCCGTTGCCGAAGAACGTCTCGGCCCGCTCGAGGAGGTGCGTCAGCGTCAACGGGAAGTCCATCATCAGGCCGTCCACGGGAGCCTCCTCGGTCAGACGGGAACGGACACGCCGAGCACGGCATCCGCGACTTCGAGTCGTAGCTCCGCGGGCCGCGAGCCAAGACCTTCGAGCCAGAGCGCGCGCTTGTAGAAGCGGTGCAGCGGATGCTCCCAGGTGAAGCCGGTGCCGCCGTGCACCTGGATCGAGCGCTCGCACGCAGCCACCGCCGCCTCGACGGCGAACGCCTTCGCGGCCGCCGCTGCGACCGGCGCCTGCTCGTCGTCCTCGGCGACGCACCACGCGGCCCAGTACGCGAGCGATCGCGCGAGCTCGACGTCGGTGTACGTGTCTGTGAGCTGGTGCGACACGGCCTGGAAGACGCCGATCGGCTTGCCGAACTGCTCGCGGGTCGACACGTGCTCGATGCCGAGCTCGAGGACGCGCTGCGCGATGCCGACGGCCTCCGCGGCCATCGCGGCGCGGGCGCGCGGGATGTCGCGCGGGCCCGGAAGCGGCGTTCCGTTCGTGCGCTCGAGCCGGCCGAGCGGGCGCGACGGGTCGACCGAGACGAGCTCCTCGCCCTGCGCCGGCTGCGCGTTGCCGTCCATGTCGACGACCTTGTCGACCGAGCCGAGCCACGGGGTGAGGCCGTTCACTTCCGCCGACCACTTCGTCGTGCCCGCGGCGACCGCTGCGCGGTCCTCCGGGCCGAGCGCGGCGAGCGCGAAGCCGACCGTGGCGAGATAGGGGCCGGGGTAGAGCGCGTAGCCGAGCTCTTCGAGCAGGATCGCCTCTTCGAGGAAGCCGAGGCCGACGCCGCCCTCGTCCTCGCTCACCGAGACGCCGAGCCAGCCGAGCTCCGCGAGCTCCGCCCACCGGTCGTCCTCCGGCTGGTGTTTGTCCTCATCCGGCCACTCGCGGTCGAGCGGATACCGTTCGGAGAGCCACGCGCGCGCCTGCCGCTTCAGCTCGTTCTGCTCTTCGGTGAACGCGAAGTCCATCTATCTGCCCTTCGGTAGCCCGAGCACGCGCTCGGCGATGATGTTGCGCAGGACCTCCGACGTGCCGGCCTCGATCGTGTTGCCGCGGCTTCGCAGCTGCTGGTGGTGCCACCAGCCGTCGTCGAGGATGCCTTCCGCGCCGAGCAGCTCGCGGCCGAGCTTCGTCATGCGCTGGTTCTGCTCCGACCAGCGCAGCTTGATCGCCGAGCCCTCGGGCCCGGGGATGCCGGTGCGCTGGTACGCGCCGAGCGAGCGGTAATTCGTGTAGCGGAGCGCCTGGAGCTCGATCCACTCGGCGGCGACGCGCTCTCGCGCACCTGCGTCGCCGTTGACGCGCTCGCGCGCGACGTCGAGCAGACGGCCCACGCCGACCTCGAGCGCGGCGGTGAGCGCGAAGCCGAGCGTCGCGCGCTCGTGCAGCAGCGTCGTCATCGCGACCTGCCAGCCCTCGCCCTCCTCGCCGAGACGGTTCGACACGGGCACCTCGACGTCGTTGAAGAAGATCTCGTTGAACTCGGCCTCGCCGGTGATCTGGCGCAGCGGACGCACCTCGACGCCGGGCGCGTGCATGTCGACGATGAGATACGTCAGGTTGCGGTACCTCGGCCCGTCAGGATCGCTCTGCGTGATGAGGATGCAGAAGTCCGCGATGTGGGCGAACGACGACCAGACCTTCTGTCCGTTCAGGACGTAGGTCTCGCCGCGCCGCTCGGCGCGCGTGCGCACGGCCGCGAGGTCGGAGCCGGCGTCCGGCTCCGAGAAGCCCTGGCACCAGATCTCCTCGGCCGAGAGGATCTTCGAGAGATGCGCCTGCTTCTGCGCGTCGCTGCCGTGGGCCATGATCGTCGGCCCCGCCATGCCGAGCCCGATCACGCCGACGTGTGCGGGCGCGTTGGCCCGCGCCATCTCCTCGTAGAAGATCGCCTGGAAGCTGTAGGGAGCGCCCGCACCGCCGTACTCCTTCGGCCACGTCAGCCCCATGTAGCCGGCGTCGCAGAGCATCCGGCTCCACTCGCGGCCGGCGTCGTCGAACCGCTGGGAGCCGCCGCGGCCGCCCCGCCGCGCCTCCGGGAGGTTTGCATCGAGCCAGGCCCGCAGCTCGGCGCGGAAGGCGGCTTCGTCGGGCGTGTCGCGAAGATCCACGGCACATTGAGCCTAACACCGAACGATTTCGGGTTGGGCGGCGTTCCTTGAAGAAGACCGTCTACGTCGACGCGAGCGCGGGCTGCGCCGGCGCCGGCGCCGGCACCTTGACCAGCTTGCGGCGCCGCTGGACCGGCAACAGGCTGACGACGACGATGATCGTCGCGACGCCGATCCACTGCGTCCAGCGCAGGTGCGAGTTGTAGGCGTAGATGCCTGCGATCACAGCGATCGCGGGATACGTGAGCTCGGCGAGCGAGGCCAGGACGGCGGGCGTCTTCTTCAGGCCGACGTAGTAGAGCCCGAGCGCGACGAGGCCCGTGACGACGGCGAGGTAGGCGATCCAGAGGCTGTCGTGTGCGCCGGCATACGCCTTCGCGCCCATGATCGGCAGCGCGATCGCGCTCCCGATCAATCCGAAGAAGAAGCGAAGGCTGAGGATCTGCTGGAACTCGAGCTTGCGGCCGAGGTAGCGGCCGAGCACCGTTCCGAGCGCCCAGAGCACCGCCGCCGAGACCGCCTGGATGATCGGAATGAGACCCTTGGCCTGCGGGTTGAGCGGATGCGGCTGGTTGACGAGCCAGAAGCCGAGCAGCGCGGGCAGCAGGAACCAGGCGAAGCGCGACCGCGGCCGTTCCCCGAGGATGACCGCCGCTCCCGCGACCGCCACGAGCGGCTGGATCTTCTGGAGCACGACCGGCGTGATGAAGTCGCCGTGGAAGAGCGCCTCGGTGAAGAGGATCGTCGCGATCGCCGACGCGCCGGCGCCGACGGCGACTGCCGCGGCGACGTAGCGCGGCCCGGCCTTCACGACGGCCCGCAGCGCGGGCAGGAGGAGCGGCAGCGTGAGGAGCACGAGGAGCACGTGCTCGCCGAAGACGATCGTCGTGGCCGTCGTGGTGGCGCCGAGCGGCTTGCGGAGAATCGGATCCGTGCCCCACATCGCCGCGGCGAACGCGACGAGGACGACTCCCGGAGTGGCGGCCAGCAGGCGCTTCATTCCGCAAAGCCTACCGACGGCGCTAAGCCTCGTAGCGCAGCAGGTCGTCCGTCGACTCGCGGCGCCGGATCACGCGGGCGTGCCCGTCCGACGCGAGCACGACCGCCGGGCGCGGCACCCCGTTGTACGTGGAGCCCATGGCGAGCGTGTACGCGCCGGTCGCCGGCACGGCGAGCACGTCGCCGCGGTGCGGATGCGGCAGCTCGGCCGCGTCGATCAGGACGTCGCCGGACTCGCAGTGCTTGCCCGCGATCCGGAAGACGCCGTCCGCGAGCTCGTCGGCGCGGTTCGCGAGGAGCGCCTCGTAGCGCGCGCCGTACAGCTGCGGACGCGGATTGTCGGACATGCCGCCGTCGACGGCGGCGTACGAGACGCCGCCGCTCTCCTTCACCGCGCCGACCCGGTAGAGCGTCACGCCCGCGCGGCCGACGAGCGAGCGGCCCGGCTCGAGCACGAGTTGCACGTCTCCCGGCCAGAGCTCGCGCAGCCGCGTGACGAGCGGGCCGACGAACTCGCCGATCGACGGGACCTGTTCGTCGCGCGTGTAGCGGATGCCGAGGCCGCCCCCGATGTCGAGCACCGCCGGGCTCCAGCCGAGCTCGGCCCGCGCGCGCTCGCAGAACGCAGCGAGCCGGACGACGGCGAGCATGCTCTCGTCGACGCGCGCGAGTTGCGAGCCGACGTGGAAGTGGACGCCCGCGACGTCGAGCCCGAGCGTGCGCGACTCGTCGATCGCGTGGAGCGCCGCCTCGGCGGAGAGACCGAACTTCGAGCCTTCGTGCGCGGTGCGGATCGACTCGTGCGTCACAGCATCGACGCCGGGCGTGAGGCGAACGAGGACGCGCTTCACGCTGGCTGTGGCTGCGCGCTGCGGCTCGTCGGGCGCGTCGAGCACGACCGTCGCACCGGCTGCGGCCGCTGCGCGCAGCTCCTCGTCCGACTTGTTGTTGCCGTGGAAGAGGATCCGCTCGCCGGTGATGCCGGCGGCGGTCGCGATCGCGAGCTCGCCGAGCGTCGAGACGTCGGCGCCGAGCCCTTCCTCGGCGAGGATCCGCAGCAGCGCGACGTTCGCAAACGCCTTCGTCCCGTAGAAGACGAGCGCGCCCGGCGCCGCCTCGTGGTAGGCCCGCGCCTGCGCGCGGATCGTCTCCTCGCAATAGACGACGACGGGCGTCCCGTGCTCGGCCGCGAGCCCGGACGCGGAGACGCCGCCGAGCGTCAGCTCGCCGTCGACGGTCCGGGCGGAAAGGGGAAACAGCTCCAGCACGCTGAGATTGCTAGCATCCTATGGTCATGCAGGAGCTGCTTAGCTAGAACAGGGAGGCAAGCGCGGCGTCGCCGCGACGGCTCCCCACGGCCTCTCTCGCGAGAGGCTTTTCTGTCTCTGGAGGACGAATTGGACCGGTACGACTCGCAGGCGATCGAGACGAAGTGGCAGCGCGTCTGGGAGGACGCGAGGGCCTTCTACGTCTCGAATCCCCCAGGGTCGCCGCAGGCGACCCTGTCTTCCGGCCGGGCGTCGGCGGCTTTGCCGGCGACGCTTCCAGCCCCGCCCGGCGCGGCGGACGAGCCGCACTGGTACCAGCTCGAGATGCTCCCGTACCCGTCCGGCATCCTGCACATGGGTCACGTCCTGAACTACACGATGGGCGACGTTGTGACGCACTACCGGCGGCGGCACGGCTGGCGCGTGCTGCGGCCGATGGGCTACGACTCGTTCGGGCTGCCGGCGGAGAACGCCGCGATCAAGGAGGGCGGCCATCCGCGCGAGATCACGGAGCGCAACATCGCCTCGATCCGCGTGCAGATGAAGCGCCTCGGCTGGGCGATCGACTGGGACCGCGAAGTCTCGTCGCACGACCCGGGCTTCTACCGCTGGACGCAATGGCTCTTCCTGAAGTTCCTCGAGGCGGGCCTTGCCTACCGGAAGGAGGCGCCGGTCAACTGGTGCCCGAACGATCAGACGGTGCTCGCGAACGAGCAGGTGATCAACGGCCATTGCGAGCGTTGCGGCGCCCTCGTCGAGTCGCGGAAGCTGACGCAGTGGTTCTTCAAGATCACCGACTACGCCGACGAGCTGCTCGAGTACGAGCTGCCGCCGGGCGGTGAGTGGCCCGAGCGGACGAAGGCGATCCAGCGCAACTGGATCGGACGGTCGGAGGGTGCCGAGATCCTCTTCCGCAGCGAGGAGCTCGAGCAGGACCTCCCGGTGTTCACGACGCGTCCCGACACGCTGGGCGGC
>JBGPLW010000101.1:0-8613 GCA_041486645.1 Gaiellaceae bacterium
GACTTCCTGAACCGCACGCTCTCGAAGAAGGAGCTCGGCGACTTCATCTCGATCCTCGTCGACGAGTACGGCGCGCACGCTGTTGCCGTCGTCCTCGACACGATCAAGGACCTCGGGTTCCACTACGGCACGAAGGCCGGCGTCACGATCTCGAAGAACGACGTCGTCATTCCGCCGGAGAAGGAAGCGATCCTCGCCGAGTACGAGGGGCGCGTCCAAAAGGTCGAGCAGGCGTACGAGCACGGCCTCATCACCGAGTCCGAGCGTCACGAGTCGATCGTGAACATCTGGACGGAAGCGACCGAGAAGGTCGCCGAGGCGATGGTCGAGAACCTGAACGAGCTGAACCCGATCTACATGATGGCCAACTCGGGCGCACGCGGCTCGTTCGCGCAGCTCCGCCAGCTCGCCGGCATGCGCGGGCTGATGGCGAATCCGAAGGGCGAGATCATCGAGCGCCCGATCAAGGCGAACTTCATGGAGGGCCTGTCGGTGCTCGAGTACTTCATCTCGACGCACGGTGCCCGCAAGGGCCTCGCCGACACGGCGCTCCGCACCGCCGACTCGGGCTACCTGACGCGGCGTCTCGTCGACGTCTCGCAGGACGTGATCATCCGCGAGGCGGACTGCAAGACGAAGGAGTTCGTCGAGCTGCCGCTCTTCCTGCCGGACGGCCTGAACAAGAGCGTCGCGGCGCGCATCCTCGCCGAGGACGTGTTCAAGCCGCTCGCGTCCGGCAAGCCGGGCAAGACGCTCATCGCCGAGAAGGGCGAGGAGATCACGATGCCGCGGCTGCGCGAGATCGTCGAGGAGCTGGGCGAGCATGCCGAGGACTTCGTCGTGCCCGTCCGCTCGGTGCTGAAGTGCAAGGCCGAGGTCGGCGTGTGCCAGGCGTGCTACGGCACGTTCCTCGCCACCGGCGAGATGTGCGAGATCGGCGACGCGGTCGGCATCATCGCCGCGCAGTCGATCGGCGAGCCGGGCACGCAGCTGACGATGCGGACGTTCCACACCGGCGGTGTCGCCGGCGCGGACATCACGCACGGCCTGCCGCGCGTCGTCGAGATCTTCGAGGCACGGAACCCAAAGGGTGCCGCGCAGCTCGCCGAGATCGACGGCACGATCGACATCGAGGAGACCGAGCGCCAGGTGAAGATCACGATCGTCGCCCATAGCGGCAACGAGGACGACGACAAGTCGTA
Organism: Gaiellaceae bacterium; assembly: GCA_041486645.1. GTDB lineage: Bacteria > Actinomycetota > Thermoleophilia > Gaiellales > Gaiellaceae > Palsa-739. The sequence continues at coordinate 1,203 of JBGPLW010000101.1, forward strand.
CACCGTCTCGCGCCGCACGCGGCTGAACGTCACGAAGGGCCAGAAGGTCGAGGCGGGCGACGCGCTGCACGAGGGCTCGATCGCCCCGGCCGAGCTGCTGGCACTGAAGGGCTATACCGCGGTCGAGCTGTATCTCGGCTACGAGGTGCAGAAGGTCTACAAGTCGCAGGGCGTCGAGATCCACGACAAGCACATCGAGCTGATCGTCCGCCAGATGCTGAAGAAGGTTCGCATCGACAACGCGGGCGGCACCGACCTGCTGCCGGGTCAGCTCGTCGACAAGCTCGTGCTCGATCGTGAGAACGCGCGCGTCAAGAAGGAGAAGGGCAAGGACCAGGCGACGTGGGAGCCGTTGATCCTCGGGATCACGAAGGCCTCGCTCGCCACCGAGTCGTTCCTCTCGGCCGCGTCGTTCCAGGAGACGACGAAGGTGCTCACCGACGCCGCGATCGAAGGCAAGGTCGACCGGCTGCTCGGCCTGAAGGAGAACGTCATCATCGGGAAGCTGATCCCGGCGGCGACGGGGCTGAAGCGGTACCGGCAGATCGAGATCCGCCCGTCGGACAAGGTCCCGGTCGCTGCGTACCAGCGCCCGCAGACCGAGGAGCAGCTGCTCGCCGCGCTCGAGGAGATCGAGTCCGGCGACAACGGCGACGGCCTCGCGGGCCTCGGCCTCGACTTCGGCGGCGCGCCGGAGACGACCGACGACAACGGCGGCGACGGCACTCCGCGCGACGCGCTCGAGGCGGAGGAAGTGCCCGAGGTCGACAGTCCGCTCGACAGCGAGTCGTAGGAACTGCAACCAGGTTGCAGTGCAACCTGGTTGCAAAGAACGCGTAAAGAGGGCGGCCGCTTGGCCGCCCTCTTTGGTATCAAGGTGCAGGGTCGGTTGCCGTGAAAAAGCCTCTCCTTCTTATTGCAGTCACGCTGTCGCTGCTCGCGGTCGGCTCCGCCGGCGGCGCGAAGCCGCGCACCGCTGCACCGGCTCCGTACGCGGGCCAGTGCGGGATCCCCGCGACGCAGCCGGTCTGGATGGAGTTCGGGCAGACGTACCTCGAGCCGGTCTTCGGCCAGCCCGGCGTCGTCGTCGGCACGTCGACCGGTGACTGGCCCGCGCACATGCGGTCGCTCGGCGTGGGCACCGTCTACTTCGACCTGAATCTGAAGAACCGCGTCGGCACGCCGACGAAGCCGACCGAGACGTCGACGATGGCCGACCGCGCGCAACGGCTCTACGACTTTGCGTCGCTGCAGACGGGCTGCGCGACGCCGGTCGTCGTCTTCAACGAGCTGAACGGGCCGGGCCTCGTGACGCCGTGGTCCGACACGAACGCGCAGTACCGCGCGAACGTGCTCTCGCTCGTCCAGCACATCGCCGCGCTCGGCGCGCATCCGGTGCTCCTGATTCCGGCAGGGATCTACGCGGGCGGCGACGCGCTCGCGTGGTGGCAGCAGGTCGCAGCCGTCGCCGAGATCGTGCGCGAGATCTACGTGCCGTCGACGGCGACGTGGACGCAGGGAGTGGTGCTCGGAAACCGCACGCTGCGCGACCGCTACCGCGAGGCGGTCGACAACATCACGTCGATCGGCATTCCGGCAAACAAGGTCGGGCTGATGATCAGCTTCTCGACGACCGTCGGGTTCGGCGGCCGCAACGGGCTCGAGCCGGCCTCGGCGTGGTTCCAGGCGGCGAAGTGGCAGGCGCTCGCGGTGAAGCAGGTGGCGGCCGAGACGGGCATCGCGTCGGTCTGGTCGTGGGGCTGGGGGAGATGGAGCGCCGCCGAGCTCGACCCCGAGAAAGGACACGCCGCCTGCGTCTGGCTGTGGGCTCGACAGCAGTCGCTCTGCGACGCGCCGAAGCAGCTCGGCCCGGAGTTCGACACGTCGCTGCAGGACGGCCAGCTCAGCCTGCTGCCGGCGGCGGCGCAATGCCTGATCGGCAAGCGAGTGATCAGCAACGCTGCGATCCAGCAGCTCCAGGCGCTGACGGGCGATCGCGACACCGCGTACAGCGCGCTCTTCGAGCGGTTCGTCGAGTCGAGCCAGTCCCCGGTCTCGACGAAGCGCGTGCTCGATGCGGAGAAGGCCGTGATCCGACAGAGCTTCGGCGGCAGCCGCGCCGCGTACGGCACCGCACTTCAGCGTGCGGGGGCGAACGTTTCGATCGCGCGCGGCGTGCTCGGCGACGAGCTCCGCCGCGTGCAGGTGCAGGCGACCCTGGCAGGGGGCACGCCCACAGCCGCACAGATCCAGACGTTCTACGAGTCGTATCCCGACCTGTCGGTGCGGCTCATCCAGTCGAAGCCGGCGCCCGCGTGGCTCGGCGCGAAGGCGAAGGGTTATGCCGTGTCGGAAGTCGCGCCGTCGCGCATCTTCGCCTTGCGGACAGGCAAGCCGGCGATCGTGCAGACGAGCGAAGGCTCGTTCCGCATCGAGGCGCTCGACGACGCGCTCCCGCTCGGCGCCGTCCCGCTCGGCAAGGTGACGCCCGCGATCAAGGCCGCCCTCCGCGGCTTCGCGCGCGGCGAGCAGTTCGAGGAGTGGTCGGTCGGCGAGCAGCGCGTGGCGCTCAACACCGCGATCTGCGCCGAGGACGACTTGCCGCAGCCGTCGGCGGTCGACCTCACGTCGTATCTGACGTTCCTCCGCTTGGGCTAGCGGTGTTGAAGAGCGCATGAAACCGTGGCACAGTGGTTGCACGTACTGGGGAGGTCGTGACCGTCGTTCCCGTGCGCCCTCGCGGCGCGCCTCGTGGCTGCTCCTGCTGATCGTCGCGTTCGCGGTGCCGGGCCTCGGGACGGCGTCGGCGAGTTTCGCGGCGGCCGCGCCACCCACAACCGTCACGCTTGCGCCTGCCTCCGCGACGATCTCGGTCGGCGGCAGTCACACCGTGACTGCGACCGTGACGCCCATCCCCCAGGGTGGGGGGTTGACCTTCAAGGTCACGAGCGGGCCGAACGCCGGACAGACGGGCTCTGCCCTGACCGACGCCACCGGCAGTGCCTCATTCACCTACACGGGCTCCACGCCGGGAACGGACACGCTCACGGCGACCTACACCTCCGTCACGGGAGCGCCGTACACCTCGAACGCAGTCACCGCGACCTGGGCCGTCGTGCCCAAGACCGACACGAAGGTGACGATGTCGGCGCCGTCGTTCGTGCGTGTCGGCAAGCCCGCGGCCTTTACGGCGGTCGTCTCGAACGGCGGGCCCGACACGGCGACCGGCGTCGTCCTGCAGGCGCCCGTGCCCGCCGGCGCGACGTTCTCGTCGGCGTCGTCGTCGGTCGGCAGCTGCACCGGCGGCGCGACGGTGACCTGCGTCATCGGCACGCTCGCTTCGGGCGCATCGGCGACGGTGACGATCACGCTCTCGATGTCGAATGCCGGCTCGTTGACGCTGACGTCGACCGTCCAAGGCGACTACGACACCAACACGGGCAACAACACCGCGTCGGCCACAACGACAGTGATCGAGCAGAACGCCGTGCCGCCGCCGCCCCCGCCTTCCGCCCAGCCCGGGACCTTCAACGCCGTCGGCACAGGATCGATCCTCGTGAACGGCGTCCAGCGGCCGGCCGATCAGATGTTCGTGCTCAACTCGGGCGACGTCGTCGACGTGACGACCGGGATCGTCACCTTCACCGACTCCGATGGGAAGTACGGCAGCTGGTCCTCGACGCAGTTGACGGTGCGGCGCGAGGCGAACGGCATCATGGCGCCGGCGCTGTCGGTGACGACGGCGGCCGACAGCGTTCCTTCGAAGTTCCAGGTGCAGCAGCCGGCGACGCCGGGCGGGCCGACGACACTGACGCTCGTCGGCGGCGACTTCTCCGTCTGCAACTCGCCGCGCTCGCTCGTCGCGAAGAACAAGAAGCCGGTTCGCCAGCTCTGGGGCTCGGCCAAGGGGAGCTTCACGACGAAGGGACGGTTCGCCTCGGCGACCGTGCGCGGCACCGTCTGGTTCGTCCAGGACCGCTGCGACGGGACGCTGACGCAGGTCGTCGAGGGCGTCGTCGGCGTGTTCGACCCGGCGCAGAAGAAGACCGTGTCCGTCGGCCCGGGGCAGAGCTACCTCGCACTCGCACCGGTGCGCCTCGAGCCGCCCACCTCGACGCCGAAGCAGACGCCTGCCCAGGTCTCTCGCCACGGGCTCGTCTGGGGCACCAAGAACTACAAGAACCGGCAGACGTTCGAGAAATACCTGAAGACGAAGGGCCAGACCTGGCAGCAGTTCGCGACGGCGTATCCGCGGCTCGCCGCCGCGCTCAGCAAGCGGAAGTAGCGGCTACTAGAGGTGTAGGCCCTGAGCAGTTGGTTCATCCGGGCCGCCCTCGGGGCATTCCAGCTACGCCGTCTGCCGGCCCCCATCGGCCGTCACGCTCTGCCCCTTGCCGGCGTCCTTCGCCCGGTAGAGCGCCTCGTCGGCGCGCTCGAAGAACGTGATCGAGTCGTCGTCGGGCTTCAGCTCGGCGACGCCGGCGGAGATGTGCATCTTCCCGGCCTGGCCGATCGGCCTGCCGCCGATCGTGCCCTGCAAACGGCCGAAGAGCTGCTCCGCCTGCTGGATCCCCGACTCCGGCAGGATCACCGCGAACTCGTCGCCGCCGACACGGCAGGGGACGTCGGCGGTGCGGATCACCTCGCGCACCCGTTCGGCCGCTTCGGCGAGCACCGCGTCGCCGGCGAGGTGGCCGACCTGGTCGTTCACGACCTTGAAGTCGTCGAGATCGAAGACGATGAGGGCGAGCCGGCGGTTGTAGCGGTGCGCGCGGGCGCACTCGCGCGCGAGCGTCTCGTGGAAGTACCGCCGGTTGTGGAGTCCCGTGAGCGCGTCGAGATCGGCGAGCTGGCGCGCCTCGCGGAACTTCCGCGCGTTCTCGATCGCGGGCGTCGCGCGGTGGGTCAGCTCCTCGAGCTCGCGGACGTCCTCGTCGCCGAACCGCCGCGAGGCATCGCGCGAGTAGACGGCGAGGTAGCCGATGCGGCTGCCGCTCTCCTCGAGCGGGACGGCGAGTCCGGTGTGGATCAGCCCGTCCGCGTCGGCCTGGTCGGGGCCGTAGCGGTAGGAGACCTCGATCGCGCGGGCGGGGGATCCGTCCGGCGGCCCGGAGATCGACTCGGCTCCGTCCGCGGCGAGCCCGTGGGCGGCCACCGTCGGCGCTCCGTCGGCGCTCTCGAGCCGGATGAGCGCGGCGTCGACCCCCTCGAGCCGCGCGCCTGCGTCGAGCGTCCGCGCGAGCACCTCGTCCATGTCGATCGAGCCGGCGATCTCCCCGAGAAACCGTGAGCGCCGCCCCTCCTCCTCGGCCCGCTCCACCGCCCCGGCGAGCTCCTGCGCCAGCTCGTCCATGCGCTTTTCCAGGGTCAGGACGACCGCGCCGACCCGCTCGTCGGCCTTCCGCCGCGACCGTCTCGCGACCAGCGTCACGAGCACCACGAGGGCCAGGACGCAGCCCCCGAGGGCCGCAACGATGACGATCAGATTCGTGTCCACCGCAGGAGGTTTGAGGTTGCCGCAGTATCGTCCTTCAGATCGGGCGGCGTTGTGCTGGCCAGAAGGCCAACTTTCGGCGCGAACCCCAGCGTTTGACGGTCTTCAGCGCCTCCGGTACCATGCTCCGGGCCGGTTGGCAGGGGCCTCGCCGCCCTCGCCAGCCGTCTCTTTACGATTAAGCCGCAACAGGAGAAGAACTAGACCCGTGCCGACTGTCAATCAGCTCGTTCGGAAAGGCCGGAAAGCGCCGGTCTCGAAGAACAAGACCCCTGCGCTCGCGGGCTCCCCGCAGAAGCGCGGCGTCTGCACGCGCGTCTACACGACCACGCCGAAGAAGCCGAACTCGGCTCTCCGGAAGGTCGCGCGTGTGCGGCTGACGAACGCGATGGAGATCGGCGCCTACATCCCCGGCGAGGGGCACAACCTCCAGGAGCACTCGGTCGTGCTCGTCCGCGGCGGCCGCGTCAAGGATCTCCCGGGCTTCCGGTACAAGATCATCCGGGCTGCGCTCGACACCGGCGGCGTCACCGACCGCAAGCAGGCGCGCTCGAAGTACGGCGCGAAGAAGGGCAACTGATGCCCCGCCGTGGTGAAACCCAGGTACGGCCCATCGACGGGGACGGCGTCTACAGCTCCCAGCTCGTGACCCAGGTGATCAACAAGGTCATGCTCGACGGCAAGAAGTCGATCGCCGAGCAGATCGTCTACGACGCCCTCGAGCAAGTGGGCACGAAGACCGGCCGGCCGCCGGTCGAGGTGCTCGAGCAGGCCGTGAAGACCGTCACCCCGGTCCTCGAGGTGCGCGGCCGCCGCGTCGGCGGCGCGAACTACCAGGTTCCGGTCGAGGTGCCGCAGCGCCGGGCCCGCACGCTCGCCGTGCGCTGGCTCGTCACCTTCGCGCGCGATCGCCGTGAGAAGGGCATGTCGGTGAAGCTCGCCAACGAGATTCTGGACGCGCTCAACCAGCAGGGCGGCGCGTTCAAGCGGAAAGACGACGTCTACCGGATGGCGCAGGCCAACAAGGCCTTCGCGCACTACCGCTGGTAGACGAGGAGAGGGAAACGCTTTGAGTACGAAAGAAAAAGAGACAGCAGTCGCGCTCGATCACGTCCGGAACATCGGGATCATGGCCCACATCGACGCGGGCAAGACCACGACGACCGAGCGGATCCTCTACTACACCGGCCGCACCCACAAGATGGGTGAGGTCCACGAGGGCGCTGCGACGATGGACTGGATGGCGCAGGAGCAGGAGCGCGGCATCACGATCACGTCGGCCGCGACGACGGCGTTCTGGCGTGACTTTCGCATCAACATCATCGATACGCCCGGGCACGTGGACTTTACGGTCGAAGTGGAGCGCAGCCTGCGCGTGCTCGACGGCGCCGTGGCCGTCTTCGACTCGGTCGCCGGCGTCCAGCCGCAGTCCGAGACCGTGTGGCGCCAGGCCGACAAGTACAAGGTGCCGCGCATCGCGTTCATCAACAAGATGGACCGCACCGGCGCGAACTTCTTCGCCGCCGTCGAGTCGATGCGCGAGCGCCTCGGAGCCAATCCGGTCCCGGTGCAGATTCCGATCGGCCAGGAGGAGCACTTCGCCGGCGTGATCGACCTCGTCGACATGAAGGCGGTCGTCTACAAGGACGACCTCGGCCAGGAGTTCGAGACGACCGAGATTCCCGCCGAGCTCGCAGAGCAAGCGCACGAGTACCACCACCAGCTGATCGACACGGTCTCGCACTTCGACGACGAGGTGCTCGAGGCGTACATCGAGGACGAGACCTCGGTGACGCCGGAGATGATGAAGCGCGCGCGCCGCGCGGGCACGAGCGCCGACGAGATCACGCCGGTGCTGCTCGGCTCCGCCTTCAAGAACAAGGGCGTGCAGCCGCTGCTCGACGCGGTCATCGACTA
>JBGPLW010000102.1:0-8528 GCA_041486645.1 Gaiellaceae bacterium
CGCGACGAGCGCGGCCAGGTCGAGCGTGTAGATCTGCTTGTTCTTCAGCAGCTCCGGAACCTGGTTCGTCGCGATGCGCGCGGCGAGGCCCTCGACGACGGCGGTCTTGCCGACGCCGGGCTCGCCGATCAGCACGGGGTTGTTCTTCGTGCGGCGCGACAGGATCTGCATCAGGCGCTCGATCTCCGTCTGGCGGCCGACGACCGGGTCGAGCTTGCCCTCGGTCGACTGCTTCGTCAGGTTGCGGCCGAACTGGTCGAGGAGCTTCGAGCTCTTCGACTTCTCGCCGGCGGGGCCGCCGCCGCCACCGCTGCCGCCCTGGCGTCGTCCCGGGCCGGAGAGCATGCGGATGATCTCGTTGCGAATCTTCTCGGCGTCGGCATCGAAGTCGAGCAGGATGCGCGCGGCGACACCCTCGTTCTCGCGCACGAGCCCGAGCAGGATGTGCTCGGTGCCGATGTAGTTGTGGCCGAGCGACAGAGCTTCGCGCAGCGCGAGCTCGAGCACCTTCTTCGCGCGCGGGGTGAACGGGATCTGGCCGCTCGTGACCTCGTCGCCCTGGCCGACGATGCGCGCGACCTGCGCCCGCACCTCTTCGACCGTGATGTCGAGGGACTCGAGCACCCGCGCCGCGAGACCCTCTTCCTCGCGGAGCAGCCCGAGCAGGATGTGCTCGGTGCCGATGTAGTTGTGCTTGAGCGCCCGGGCCTCGTCCTGTGCGAGGACGACGACCTGGCGAGCCCGTTCAGTGAAGCGTTCGAACAAAGTCCCTCGACACCCCTTTCCTCATGATCGCCGCAGGCCCTCCTCGAGTGCCCGCCGGTCGAAGGTTTGGCCATCGTACCCGAGGGTCCCGTCGCCGCCGAGCCGCCCACACAGGTTCCATACAGAGGATTATCGGCGTTTTCCGGTTAGGAGACGAGGTCCGCGAAGGTGTCCTGGATAAGCCAGTCGAAGGTCGCGGGCACCGTGCCGTCCGCGGCGGCGTATTCCCGCAGGAAGTAGAGGTACGACGTCCAGTCGTCCGCGCGGTCCGGGAACTCGTCCTGCTTTGCCTCGACGAGCTTCTCGAGCGTGAGCAGGTTGTAGCGGCCGTCCCCGGCCGGCTCGGGGACCGGGGCGGCAGCCGGCGCGGCCGCGACCGGGGCCTCCACCGGGGTCTCGACCGGGGCGGGCGGCGGCTCGGCAGGCGGCTCGGGCTTCGGCCGCCGGGCGCGCGCCTCGAGCTCGGCGGCGCGCCGCGCGACCTTCAGCTCGCGCTTCGTGACGTGCGCGATTCGCTCCTCGAGTTTCTGCTCGCGGCGCACGAGGTCGGAGTCGTCGGGCGGCTCGGCTGCAGCGGCCTGCGCCGCCTTCAGCTCGGCCAGCGCCTCCTGGAGGTCGCGCTCCCGCGCTGCGAGCGCGGACTCCCTCGCGACGAGCCGCGCCTCGAGCCGCGACACGACCTGCTCGAGCGCCTCGTCCGGCATGCCGCGATCGTAACCCGCGCCTGCGCGGCCGCCGAGACGCCGGAAGGCGAGGATCAGAAGAGCGACGAGCGCGCCGAGCGTGGCGCCGGTCGCCGCACCGAGCGCGGTGAGCTTCGGCACGTTTGGCCACACGGACGACGTCGGCGCCGTCGCCTGGCCTGCGTGCTTCAGGGTCGGGTCCTGCTGGCCTTCCAGGCTCTGCAGCACCGAGAGCCGGCGCGAGAGCTCCGCGCCGTTCCCTGCTGCGAGTTCGGCTTTCGTCATGCCGGCGAGCAGGCCGGTGTAGCGCCGGACGACGCCGGCCAGTTCGCTCTGGAACGACGCGGTGCGCTGGTTCACAAGCGTGTCGGCGAAGGCGTTCGCGATTTGCGCGGCACCGTTCGGTGAGGTGTCTTCGACCGTTACGGCGACGACGTCACTCGAGTCCACCACGTGTGCGTCGAGTGCGCTGAGCAGCGAGTCGCGCGAGCGCCGAATGCCGAGCAGGGCGCGCACTGCGTCGGCGACGAGCGGACCGCGGACGAGCGCAGCGGCGCTTGCCGCCGCAGTGCGCTTGCCGCCCGAGTCGCGCAGGACGTCGATGCCCGTGAACGTCGTGTCGGTCGCCGACACCGGCGAGACGAGCAGCTGGGCTGTCGCGCGGTAGTGCTTCGGCGCGGTCAGCGCGTAGCCGGCCGCAGCGGCCGCGCCGGCCGCAGCGAACGTGGCCACGGCGAGCCAGGGCCCGAGGCCGCGGGGGTCGAATGCGCGCATAACTCCAAGGTATTCGCCGCCGCAGGGCGGTTTCCGCTGACACCTCCGTTACAACCGGCGTCTAGGATCCGCCCCGTGAATACGGAAGCGAGCGGAAAGAGCGCCCTCATCACCGGCGGAGCCGGTTTCATCGGCTCCCATCTCGCCGAAATCCTCCTCGACGCCGGGTGGGAGGTCTTCGTGCTCGACGACCTCTCGACGGGGTCGGAGCGGAACGTCGCCCACCTCCGCGAGCGGCGCGATTTCCACCTCATCGTCGACTCGGTGCTGAAGTCGTCGGTCGTGAACGAGCTCGTGCACCGTTGCGACGTCGTGTTCCATCTCGCTGCCGCGGTCGGCGTCCGGCTCATCGTCGAGCAGCCTGTGCACACGCTCGTCACGAACATCCAGGGGACGGAGAACGTCCTCGACCACTGCAACCGCTTCGGCAAGCGCGTGCTCGTCGCCTCGACGTCGGAGGTCTACGGCGATCGCCGGGAACCAGAAGCGCTCACGGAAGAGAGCCTGCGCATGTACGGCCCGACGACCGCGCGCCGCTGGGCGTACGCGGAGTCGAAGGCACTCGACGAGTTTCTCGCGCTCGCGTACCACCAGGAGCGCGGGCTCGACTGCGTGATCGTGCGCCTCTTCAACACCGTCGGTCCGCGCCAGAGCGGGCAGTACGGCATGGTCATTCCGCGCTTCGTGTCCGCGGCTCTTGCCGGCCGCCCGATCGAGATCCACGGCGACGGCTCGCAGACGCGCTGCTTCTGCCACGTGCAGGACACGATCGCGGCGCTCGCGGCGCTGATGGATGCGCGCGACGTGGACGGCGAGATCTTCAACGTCGGCTCGACGGAGCGGGTGACGATCGACGAGCTCGCGCAGCGTGTCCTCGCTGCGACGCGATCCGAGTCGGAGATCGTCCACATCCCGTACGGCGAGGTCTACGGGCAGGGCATCGAGGACATGCTCCACCGCCAGCCGGCGATCGAGAAGGTGACGGGCGCAATCGGCTGGAAGCCGACGCGGATGCTCGACGAGATCCTCGTCGACGTGATCGCACACGTCCGGACCGCGCCGGTTCTGGACGAGTCGCTCGCGTAAGGCAATGAGCAACCAGGTTTCAACCTGGTTGCAGTCGTTGGAACGTTAGAGCGACACGAACGACTGCAACCTGCTTGAAAGCAGGTTGCGAGCGCTCTCAGTCCACGCGACGCAGCGCCGGGAAGAGAATCGCGTCGCGGATCGACTCGCGCCCGGTGAAGAGCATCACGAGCCGGTCGATGCCGAGCCCGATGCCGCCGGTCGGCGGCATGCCGTAGGAGAGCGCGTCGACGTAGTCGGGGTCGCCCTCCTCCGCCTCGACATCACCGGCTGAGCGCTCGCCCTGCTGCATCGCAAAGCGTTCCGTCTGCTCCTCGGCGTCGTTGATCTCGGTGAATGCGTTGCCGAGCTCGATCCCTCCACCTGCTACGTACTCGAACCGCTCAACGAGCGTGTCGTCGTAGTCGGTCTTGCGCGCAAAGGGCGACAGCTCGACCGGGTAGTCGTAGAGGATCGTCGGCTGCACGAGCGTCGGCTCGACGAAGTGCTCGTGCGCGTGGTCGATCAGCTTCGCCCAGGTCGGAGCGTGGGAGACGTCGACGTTCCGTTCCTGCAATAGCCTCCGCAGCTCGTTCGCATCGCGCGTCCAGAGTCCGTGCTCGGCGAGCGCCTCCGCGAACTTGACGCGTTCCCACGGCGGCGTGAAGTCGATCTCCTGACCCCTGAACACGACCTTCGTCGTGCCGAGCACCTCCTGCGCCGTGCGCGAGACGAGCTGCTCGATCCGCTCCATGGTGTCGCGGTAATCCGCGTAAGCCTCGTACCACTCGAGCATCGTGAACTCGGGGTGATGCTTGAACGAGACTCCTTCGTTCCGGAAGTCCTTGCCGAGCTCGTAGACCTTCTCGAGCCCTCCGACGATCAGACGCTTGAGGTAGAGCTCGGTCGCAACGCGTAGGTAGCGATCCTCGTCGAGCGAGTTCCAGTGCGTGACGAAGGGCTGGGCGAATGCACCGCCGTACCGCGGCTGGAGCACAGGCGTCTCGACCTCGACGAAGCCCCACTCGTCGAGGATCCGCCGGATCGTTGCGACGGTTCTCGACCGGACGAGTGCGTCGCTGCGTGAGTCCTCGTTCATCAGCAGATCGAGGTGGCGCTTGCGGTAACGCTGCTCGACGTCGGTCAAGCCGTGGAACGTGTCGGGCAGCGGTGTGCGGATGCGGGAGAGGAGCTCGAGCGAGTCGACCTGGAGTGACGGCTCGCCGCGGCGCGACTTCGCGGGCGAGCCGGTGACGCCGACGACGTCGCCGAGGTGCACGTCGATCTCCCCTGTCCGCTCGACGGGACAGAGCAGCTGAATGCGGCCGGAGCGGTCGACGAGATCGAGGAAGACGAGCTTCCCCATGTCGCGGCGCGCCATCACCCGCCCGGCGAGCCGGCGCTTCGTCTCGGCCGTCGCGCCGTCCTCGAGCGGCTCCGCCTCTGCTCGGACGGCGGCGATCTCCTCGCGATCGGGAAAGCGCTTCGGCGCGGCCATGGTGCGCGAGTCTAGTGGCGCCGGCGAAACGGCAGTCGCGGCCTCGCAGCCTTGGGCCGCGGCGGCAGCGGCGTTCCTTCGAGGAGCGCGCGCGGGACGTCGCCGGTGAGCCAGCGCGCGAGCGCCGCGTCGCCCGCCGCTTCCTGTGCGGCGGTCATCCCGACGGCGCGAATGCCCGGTGCGTGCGCGTCGCTTGCGATCAGGTGCGCGAGCTTCTCGCGGAGCAGGATCTGCGCGCACGCGAGCGTCCGGCCACCGAGCCGGCCGTCGAGCGAGGCGGCCGTCAGCTGCACGATCGCACCGGCGTCGACGAGCTCTCGCAGCCGCTCGGGCGCCGCCTGTACCTCCGCGTTCCGTTCCGGGTGCGCGATCACCGCGCGGAAGCCGCGCAGCTCAAGCCGGAAGAGCAGGTCGCGCAGGCCGATCGGCCAGCCGACGTACGGGAACTCCAGCAGCAGGACGCCGGGGTTGCCGCCGAGGCCGAAGCGGCGCAGGTCGTCATCGGTGAGCGTCTCGAGATACGCGAGGTCGAGCTCGCCGCCGGGAAGCACCTCGACGTCGATCGCCGCCGCGCGCGCGGCCCCGTTCACCTCCGCGACGAGCCGCTCCATCGTCTCCGGCGCGGTTCGCCAGTCGTCTCGCACGTGCGGCGTCGCCGCGATCTTCGCGATGCCGTCCTCGTGCGCCGCGCGAAGGATCTCGAGGCTTCCTTCCATCGTCGCCGGGCCGTCGTCGATGCCCGGCAACACGTGCGAGTGGAGATCGATCAACCCCAGATCGCCCAGCCGATGAGGATCCCGGCGCCGAGCGTTGCGGCGCCGAGCATCCAGGCGGCGATGAGCTGCGGTGCGCGTGAGACGTGCCGTCGCACGTGGAAGGTCATCGGGACGGCACCGGGCGCCATACCGCCCAGGTGGAGGTTCACCTCGCGCCGGATGCGTTCGGCGCCGGCGCCGAGCTCGCCGAGGATCTGCATCGCGACGCCCTCGTCCTCCCGCGCGAGCCCGAGCAACAGGTGCTCGGTGCCGATGAACTCGTGGTTCATCGCCTGGGCTTCGCGCAGCGCGAGCTCGAGCACCTTCTTCGCGGGCGGCGTGAACGGGATCTGGCCGGCCGTAACCCCGTCGCCCTGGCCGATGATCGCCCTGACTTTGTCGCGGACCTGCTCGACCTTCACGTCGAGGGACGCGAGCACCTGAGCGGCAAGCCCGCGCTCTTCACGCAGCAGACCGAGCAGTAGGTGCTCGGTGCCGATGTAGTTGTGGTTCAGCGCGCGCGCCTCGTCCTGCGCGAGCACGACGACCTGGCGGGCGGGCTCAGTAAATCGAGCGAACACCGAAGGACAGCTTACGCCGCCTTGATGTCCATGATCTTGAACTTCCGGGTGCCGAGCGGGGCCGACACCTCGACGGTCTCGCCCTTCTTGCGGCCCATGATCGCCTTGCCGACCGGCGACTCGTTCGAGAGCTTGTTCTCTGCCGGATCCGCCTCGGCGGAGCCGACGATGAAGTACTCGATCGTCTTGCCGGCCTTCACGTCGCGGAGGCGCACTTTCGTGCCGACCGAGACCTCGCCGGACTTGATCTCCTTCTTCGTCACGACGCGCGCGCTCTTCAGCCGCTCCTCGAGCATCGCGATGCGCGCCTCGAGGTGGGCCTGCTCGTTCTTCGCCGAGTCGTACTCGGCGTTCTCCGCGATGTCGCCGAACTCCCGGGCGTCGCGAATCCGGTCCGCGATCTCGCGACGCTTGTCGTTGGAGAGGTACTCGATCTCCGTCTGGAGCTTCTTGTATCCGTCCGGCGTGAGAATGACTTCCTTCAAGGCTGCGGTCCTCCTGGAGACCCCTGCACGAAAATGGCCGGCGGCAGGCTGCCGTCCGGCGGGGGCGGATGGTACTCCCGGCCGGGATGAACGTCAACAGCGCCCGGGTAGCATGCCCGCATGCAGGTAAATCTTCGGGAATCGTGGTGGATCGGGGAGGTCGAGGTCCCCACTCGGGTCGTCCTCGCGCCCATGGCGGGCGTCTCGGTGCAGGCGTTCCGCCGCCAGGGCCGCCGCTACGGCGCCGGCCTCGTCTGCTCCGAGATGGTCTCCTGCGCCGGGATCGAGCACCGGAACGAGAAGACGCTCGGCTACCTGCGCGTCGCCTCCGACGAGCACCCGCTCGCGATCCAGATCTTCGGCGCCGACCCGCGCGCGATGGCCGAGGCGGCGCGGATGGTCGTCGCGGCCGGCGCCGACATCGTCGACATGAACTTCGGCTGCCCCGTTCGCAAGGTGACGAGGACGGGTGCCGGCGCGCACCTGCTCCAGGACGAGCCGCTCGCGTGCCGGATCACCGAAGCCGTTGCGAATGCGGTCGACGTGCCGGTGAGCGTGAAGATGCGCCGCGGCGTCGACGACGGTTCGCGCAGCGCGCTCGAGCTCGGGCCGCGGCTCGTCGAAGCCGGCGCTGCGACGTTGACGCTGCACCCGCGCTCGGCCCGGCAGATGTACACGGGCTACGCCGATCACACGCTGACCGCGGAGCTCGTCGAGCTCGTCGGCGTGCCGGTGATCGCGTCCGGCGACGTGACGTCGCGCGCGAAGGCGGAAGCGGTTCTCGCCGCGACGGGCGCGGCGGCAGTGATGGTCGGGCGCGGCGCGCAGGGCAACCCGTGGGCGATCCGCGAGATCGTCTTCGGCGACGGCGAGCAGCCGTCGCGGGAAGAGGTCGCCGCCGAGTTGATCCATTTCATCCGCGAGACGGTGCGCGAGCTCGGCGAACGCCGCGCGTCCGGTTTCCTGAAGAAGTTCTACGCGTGGTACCTCGGGCACGGGCGCTTCCCGAAGCCGTTCAAGAACGAGCTCGTGCAGCTCTCGTCGACGGAGGACGTCGTGACGAGACTGCTCGCGGCGGCGCCGGGTGCGGCGGATCTGCTCGACGAGCTCGAAGCGAACGCGCCGGTCAGCGAGATCCTGCTCGAGGGCATGCCGATCTCGCTCTACGGCGGCGGCTAAACCGGCTCAGAAGCTTCGCTTCTTCGCCGGATAGGGGCCGCGCGTGACGATTCGCGACGTGGCTCCGGCGAGAGCGCGGTCTCGCCTGCGCCTTCGTGATCGCTCCGAAACAAGAGCAGTCGCAACCTGACTTCAGTCAGGTTGCAGTCGTTGAGTCGTGCGCATGGAACAGACGACTGCAACCTGCTTGAAAGCAGGTTGCGTGACTATGACCGGTTCCGCTCCCACACGATCCGCAGCCCGTCGAGCGTCAGGAACGGATCGACCTTCGAGATCGTCTTCGAGTGCGGTGCGATGAGGTCGGCGAGGCCTCCTGTTGCGATCGCCGGCGCCTCGGCGCCGAGCTCGCCGCGGATCGCGGTGACGATGCCGTCCACCTGTCCCGCGAAGCCGTAGACGAGACCGGACTGGAGCGCGGTCGCCGTCGTCTTGCCGATGACGGTCGGCGGCTCGACGTAATCGACCTTCACGAGCCGCGCGGCGCGCGCGAAGAGGGCATCCATCGAGACCTCGACGCCGGGCGCGAGCACGCCGCCGACGTAGTCGCCGGCGGCCGAGACGACGTCGAAGTTCGTCGACGTGCCGAAGTCGACGACAATCGCGGGCGCGCCGTATTTCTCCTTCGCGGCGACGGCGTTCATGACGCGGTCGGGGCCGACCTCACGCGGGTCGTCGTACTGGATCTGGATCCCGGTCTTGACGCCCGGCCCGATCACGAGCAGCGGCGCCTTCGCCCAGCGCTC
>JBGPLW010000103.1:0-8479 GCA_041486645.1 Gaiellaceae bacterium
CTCGAGCAGGCGCGAGACGGTGAGCATGCGGGTCAGGCGGACGACCTCGGCGAAGCTGAGCTTCGCGAGCCACTCGCCGTTCAGGCGCACCTCGGTCTTGTCGCGGTCGAGGATCCGGAAGGCCTGGTCGGCGAAGTGCTTCGCGTTCGCGTCGAGCTCCGCGTCTGCGAGCACGGGACGCTCCGACGAGCGCCCGGACGGGTCGCCGATCCGGGCGGTGTAGTCGCCGACGATCAGGACGACGACGTTGCCCGCGTCCTGCCACTCGCGGAGGCGATCGAGGACGACGGCGAAGCCGAGATGGATGTCCGGCGAGGTCGGGTCGACGCCGAGCTTCACACGGAGCGGCCTACCCTCTTTCAGCTTCCGCTCGAGCTCGCCTTCCGGGAGGACGTGCACGGCGTGGCGCGTGGGGGCAAATTGCTCCACTGACGGCGAGTCTAGTAATACGGTCAGGCGGTGAACCGACCGACGCGTGCCGGCGAATGGTGGACGTGAACCGGGAGCTCGCCCATCTCTCGGACGAGGCGCTCGTCGCGTTGGCGGCGCGTTCCGAGCAATCCGCGCTCTCCGAGCTGTACGACCGGTACGGCCGGCCGGCCTACGGCCTCGCGCTGCGGGTGCTCCGCGACGAGGCGCTCGCCGAGGACGCGGTGCAGGAGGCGTTCCTCGCGCTCTGGCGCACGGCCGCAAGGTTCGTCCCGGAACGCGGCAAGGCGAGCACATGGATTCTCACGCTCGTGCACCGGCGCGCCGTCGATCTCGTCCGCCGCGAGGAGCGGCGGCGCGCGGACACGCTGGAGCACGCACCCGAGCAGGGCGGCGGCGGCGTCGAGGAGGAAGCGTGGCTGCGCCTCCAGCGCGAGCGCGTGCAAGGCGCGCTGAAGCAGCTCCCCGACCAGCAGCGTGAGGCGCTCGAGCTCGCGTATTACGGCGGCTTCACGCAGTCGGAGCTCGCGGAGCGGCTCGGGCAGCCGCTCGGAACGATCAAGAGTCGAATGTTCATGGGGCTCTCGCGCCTGCGGGAGCTTCTCGGCGATCCCGGAATGGAGATGTCGTGGACGTCCACGAGCTGACAGCCGCCTACGCCCTCGATGCGCTCGATGCGGACGAGCGCGCAGCGTTCGAGGCTCACCTCGGCAGCTGCGTCGAGTGCCGCGAGGAGCTTGCGGCGCTCGGCGAGACGGCGGCCGCGCTCGCGTGGAGCGTCGAGTCGCCCGCGCCGCCGCCTGCGCTCCGCGAGCGGATCCTCACGGCGGCCGCGGCCGAGCGTGAGAACGTGATTCCGCTGCCGGTTCGGCGCCCCTGGCTCGTTCGCTCGACGGCGGCGGTCGCTGCGGTGGCGGCGTGCGCCGCGGTCGCACTCGGCGTGTGGGCGACGACGCTCTCGCATTCGCTCAACTCCGAGCGCTCGGCGCGCGCGGCCGAGGTGCGCGCCGTGCAGATCGTCATGGATCCCGCCTCGACGAAGGTGGCGCTCCGCGGCGGCGACGGCACTCTTGCCGTCGACCAGACCGGGCGCGCGGTCCTCGTCGTCCACCGGCTCGCGCCGGCCCCCGCGAACAAGGTCTACGAGGCCTGGGTGATCCCGCCCGGCTCGAAGCCGATCAGGGCAGGCATCTTCAAGGGCGGGGGCTCGATGACGATGGTGCCGCTCGCGGAGATGGTGCCCAAGGGCTCTGTCGTCGCGACGACCGTCGAGCGCGCCGGCGGGGTCGATTCGCCGACCGAAACGCCCATCCTGACCGCCCAGACCTGAGGACTCTCCGGGGCGGCGATACAATCCGCCGGCCTCCGTGCTCCTACGCAGAAAACGCTCCGAGCCGGCCCTTCCGAGCCGGCCGCGACGCCGGATCCGCAAGCTTCGCCTTCTCGCCCTCATCGGGGTTCTGGGCGTGCTGGGGTCGACGGCGTTCGCCTACGGCCTCGTGGTCGCGGTCGGCGAACAGCTGAGCGGGCTCGACCCGTTCAAGCAGGCGGCGAAGCAGCAAGTCGACGGCTACGTGTACGCCGCCGACGGTCACACGATCCTCGCCGTGCTCCGCGGCAGCCAGAGCCGTGTGCTCGTGCAGAGCGACCAGATCTCGCCGTGGATCAAGCAGGCGATCGTCGCGACGGAGGACAAGCGCTTCTTCGAGCACAGCGGCATCGACATCCGCGGCATGGCCCGAGCGCTCATCGCGGACATCGAGCACAAGTCCGCCGTGCAGGGCGGCTCGACGATCACGCAGCAGTTCGTGAAGAACGAGCTGACGGGCGCCGACCGTTCGATCACGCGGAAGCTGAAGGAGGCGACGCTCGCGTGGCGGCTCGAGCAGAGCTGGTCGAAGGACAGGATCCTCACCGCGTACCTGAACACGATCTACTTCGCGAACGGCGCGTACGGCATCGAACGCGCGGCGCGGACGTACTTCGGGCACAACGCGAAGAAGCTGACGCTGCCGGAGGCCGCGCTCCTCGCGGGCATCCCGGAGGACCCGAGCCGCTATGACCCGGTCGCGCATCCGCGGATCGCCGAGGAACGGCGCGCGACGGTGCTTCACTTGATGCTGCAGCAGGGGATCATCGGCGATGCGCAGTACCAGTACGCCGCCCGAGCGAAGATGCCGAAGCCACAGGACGTCCACCTATCGGGCGTCATGGGGCAGTCGCCGTATTTCGGCGAGTACGTGAAGCAGCAGTTGCTGAACGACCCGCAGTTCGGCGCGAAGCGCGTGTTCGGCGGCGGCTTCCGCGTGCACACGACGATCAACCTGCGGCTCCAGAAGCTTGCGCGTACGGCGATCGACAAGTGGCTGCCGAGCCCGGATGGGCCGCAGGCGGCACTCGTGGCGCTCAACCCGTCGAGCGGCGCGGTGCTCGCGATGTACGGCGGCCGCAGCTTCCACGCGAGCCAGTTCAACCTCGCGGTGCAGGGCGAGCGCCAGCCGGGGTCGTCGTTCAAGCCGTTCGTGCTCGCGACGGCGTTGAAAGAGGGCATCTCGCCGCTGTCGACGTTCGTGTCGAAGCCCGTGTCGATCTTCCTCGGGAACAAGTACTGGTACGTCCACAACTACGAGGGCGAGTACCTCGGGCCGATCGACCTCGTGAAGGCGATCTCGGCGTCCGACAACTCGGTCTTCGCGCAGCTGACGAAAGTCGTCGGGCCGTCGAGCGTCGCGCGCACGGCGCACGAGCTCGGGATCGCGAGCCCGCTCGACAGCGTGTTCTCGATCGGGCTCGGCTCTCAGGCAGTGAACCCGCTCGAGATGGCACGCGCTTACGCGACGTTTGCGAACGGCGGCTATCGCATCGACGGCGAGGTCTTCGGGAACCAGCCGCGCGCGATCACGCAGATCGACGACGCGAGCGGCAAGGTCGCCTACTCGAACGCTCCGGTGCGCACGCGCGTGTTGTCGTCCGACCAGGCATATCTCCTGACGCAACTGCTCCAGGGCGTCGTGACG
Organism: Gaiellaceae bacterium; assembly: GCA_041486645.1. Lineage (GTDB taxonomy): Bacteria > Actinomycetota > Thermoleophilia > Gaiellales > Gaiellaceae > Palsa-739. The sequence continues at coordinate 3,447 of JBGPLW010000103.1, forward strand.
AGCGGGACAGGTAAGGCTGCTGCGCTCCCGAACCAGGCTGTCGCAGGCAAGACCGGCACGACCGAGAACTACGGCGACGCCTGGTTCGTCGGGTACACGCCTCAGCTCGTGACCGCGGTCTGGGTCGGTTACCCGAAGGGTCTTCGCCCGATGCTGACGGAGTACCACGGCCGGCCAGTCGCAGGCGGAACGTTCCCGGCGCAGATCTGGAAGTCGTTCATGGAGTCGGCGCTCGTGGCGATCAACGCCCAGCCGACGAGCTTCCCGGCGCCGCCGTACCTGTCTGCGAGCACGCGGCGGGTCACATACCGGGACGGCCAGGTGGAGCTCGACAACGGGCGGTGCCGCGACGTGTCGCTCCTCGTCTACTTCACGGGGCGCGGCCCCGCGAAGACGGCGAACTGCAAGCTGAACGAGGTCGAGGTGCCGAACGTCGTCGGCTGGCATGTGGACGCCGCGCGTGTGCGGCTGTCGGCGCAACCGCTGACGGCGCAGGTGATCTACAAGCCGGCGACTGCGGGGCAGCGGGTCGGAGTGGTCATCCGCCAGTACCCGAAGAGCGGCACGCTCTCGTCCTTCGGCCGGGTGACGCTCGTGCTCGCGAAGCCGTTGCACGGCACCGTGCCGAAGATCGTCGGACTGAACCTGCGCCAGGCGCGCGCGAAGCTTCGCAAGCTGAAGCTGCACAGCAGCATTCGTTTCGGCGACGGCAAGGCAGGTTGGGTCGTCGCGCAGGAGCCGCGCGCGGGCGTCGCCGCCGCTCCCGGGATGACGATCTTGCTCAGGGTGGGAAAGAGCGGCTGAGGAAGCGCGAGCGCTCGAGGCCGTAGCGCCACGGGAGCTCGGCGGCGCGGGTGATGCCGATCCGCGGGCCCGTGACGATGTGCGGCTTCGTCTCCCGCGCGACGAGCTCGAATGGCGGCTCATCGAGTGCGGCGGCGTCGTGCTCGGCCGTCACGCCGAGCGCCTGACAGAGCTTGCCCGGCCCGGAGCACAGCGCGCGCTCGGCGTCGACGCTCCGCCGCTCACGCATCCGGTCGAGGCCATGGGTCGGTTGGAGCGCGCGGATCAGGATCGCGTCGGGGCGTCCGGGTTCGCTGCAGACGAAGTTGAGGCACCAGTGGATGCCGTACGAGCGGTAGACGTACGCATGACCGGGCGGCCCGAACATCGGTGCGTTGCGCGCCGTCTCGCCCCGGAAGCCGTGGCTCGCGGGATCCTCCTCGTCGTACGCCTCGACCTCGACGATCACGCCGCCCACGCCGTCGACGAGAAGTGTGGCGCCGATCAGCTCCGGTGCGACGTCGTGCACGGAGCGGGCGAAGAAGTCACGCCGGAGCGTGGGTAGCACTAGAAGAGCTGTTCGGGCTCCGGCGGCCGCGCGGTGGCCTCGAGCAGCCGCCGCGCGCGGCGGCCGAGGTCGCCGAGATCGACGCGGCCCTCTTCCGCAGCGGCGGCGAGCCGCTCGGCGAGGTCGAGCGCGTCGTCGAGCAGCGGGCTCATCGCCTGTGCGGTGTCGTGGCCCATCTCGGTGAGGATCGTCCGCTCGGTGCGCGACGCGACGATCGGGTCGGGCACTCCGTCGACCCACACCCGCGTGCGCCGGCCGTGGCCGCGGTCGTCGCCCTCGAGCGGCTCGAGTGCGTAGATCCGGTCGGCCCGGGCCCACTTGCCGAAGCCGAGAAAGACCATCCGCGGCGCCATGTCCGGATTATCGACTGTGCCGGGCAGGACATGCCCCGGTGTCAGACACGCTGAGGAACGAGGCCGCCATACCGAGGGTTTCCCGCCCTCGCCATGTCCGGCGGAGCCGCTGTCCTGGTGTCAGACACTCTTAGAAACGCCGGGCCCTACTCGAAGTACGTGTCCTCGTGGGAGTACGGCGGCGCGCAGCAGCAGAGGATCCGCAGTTCGCTCGTGCCGTTGTTGACCAGGGTGTGCCACGCGCCCGGTGGGATGAGGACGGCGTCGCCCGGGCGGATCTGCTGCTCCTCCCCGTCGACTTCCATCCGGCCCGAGCCCTTGATCACGAAGTAGATCTCCTCTGTGAGGCGGTGGTGGTGACGCTCGGTGGCCTCGTCCGGCTCGAGCGTCGCCTCCGCGAGGCTCTGCACCTCCGTGTGGTGCAACTCGCGGATCGTCGAGCCGTCCTTCGTCGTGAACGCCTCGACGCGGCCGAGCGAGACGAGCTTCACAGCGCGGCGGCGAGCGCCTCGGCGACGCGCTCCTGCGCGTCCCGCTCGAGCGCGGTGAAGAACGGGAGCGCGAGCGACCTGGAGCTCAGGTCTTCCGACACCGGGCAGAGCCCCTCGCGGAAGCCGTAGCGCTCGCGCATGTACGGCTGCAGGTGGATCGACGGCAGGTACCGGTTGTAGCCGATGCTCTCCCGCTCGAAGTGCGCGATCACCCGCTCGCGCGCATCGTTGTCCGGCAGCGCGACGACGTACACGAACCACGACCGCTTGTGCGAGTCGTCGTCCGCGCACGGAACCTCGACACCGTCGATGCTCGCAAGCAGCTCGTTGTACCGCTCCGCGACCGAGGAGCGCAGGCGAAGGATCTCGTCGAGCTTCTCGAGCTGCCCGATGCCGAGTGCGGCGCGCACGTCGTCGATGCGGTAGTTGAAGCCGAGCCGGACGTGCTCGAGCCAGCCGCCCGAATCGCCCCGGCCCTGGTTACGCAGCGAGCGCATGAGCCGCCACTCCTCCTCGGAATGCGTCGTCACCATGCCGCCCTCGCCCGTCGTGATCTGCTTGTTCGGATAGAAGGCGAACACTGCCGGCGGCCCGTGCGATCCCAGCGGCGCACCCTTGTACTCCGCGCCGAGTGCCTCGCACGAATCCGCGATGAACGCGAGCCCATGCTTCTCCGCAATCGCGCGCAACGGGTCGAGCTCGCACGGATAGCCGTAGATGTCGACCCCGACGATCGCCTTCGTCCGCTCCGTCACGGCGGCCTCGACCGCCGCCGGATCGAGGTTGTACGTCCGGGCGTCGATGTCCGCGAACACCGGCACCGCGCCCTCGTAGATGAAGCAGTTCGCGCTCGCCGCGAACGAGTACGGCGACGTGATCACCTCGTCGCCGGCTCCCACCCCGGCCGAGATGCACAGCAGATGCAGGCCTGCCGTCCCGGACGAGACCGCCGCCGCGTACGGCGCGCCGACCTTCTCGGCGAAGAGCTCTTCGAATCGGTCGATCGCCGGGCCGAGGGAGAGCCGCCCCGAGCGCAGCACCTCGAGAACGAGTTGCTCCTCGCGGTCGTCGAGATACGGCCCCGACAGCGGGACCGATCTCACCTCCTGCTTCACGCCTTCGTCGTCTTCGCCGCGGGCGCGTACTCGAGCCATTGCGCCCACCGCTCGCCGCGGCCGTGCACGGTGTCGAGGTACGACTCCTGGATCTCGAGCGTCACCGGCCCGGGCGGACCGATCACGTGGTCGTCGACCTCGCGGATCGGCGTCACCTCGGCGGCCGTCCCGCACATGAACACCTCGTCGGCGAGGTAGAGATCAGTGCGGATCAACGCCTTCTCGACGACACGGTGGCCGAGATCCTGCGCGATCTGGATGACCGAGTCGCGCGTGATGCCCGGCAGGATCGACGCCGAGAGATCCGGCGTGTAGATGACGCCGTCCTTGACGATGAAGATGTTCTCGCCGGAGCCGTCGGCGATGTAGCCCTCGTGAGTGAGCAGGATCGCCTCCTCGTAGCCGGCACGGTTCGCCTCGGCGACCGCGAGCATCGAGTTCAGATAGACGCCGGTCGCCTTCGCGACGTGCGGGACGACATTCGGCCCGATGCGCTGCCAGCTCGAGATCTTCGCGCGGATCCCGTTGCGTAGGCCCTCCTCGCCGAGGTAGCTGCCCCACGGCCACGACATGATCGCGACGTCGACGGGATTGCCGCGCGACGCGACGCCGAGCGTGCCGTAACCGAAGAACGCGATCGGGCGCAGGTAGCACTCGGGCAGCCCGTTCGCGCCGATCAGATCCCAGGTCGCCGCCTTCAGCTCGTCCACGGAGTACGGCAGATCCATGTAGAGGAGCTTCGCGGAGTTGTGGAGACGCTCGAAATGCTCGGTGAGACGGAAGACCGCCGTGCCGCGCGGGGTCTCGTACGCCCGGATGCCTTCGAAGACGCCCGACCCGTAGTGGAGCCCGTGCGCGCCGATGTGCACCGTCGCGTCGGCCCAGTCCACGAGCTCACCGTTCATCCAGATCTTCGAGGTCTCTTCCATGCGGGTCTCCCTTGTCGTCGTCGGGCGGCTGCGTAAATGCTACCCGGCGATCGGAGGCTCAGGTCTCGGAGAGATCTGCGATCTCGGCATTCGACAGGCGCGCAGCGTCCGCAGGCGCAATACCGACCACGTGCCGGTGCGAGCCGGCGCCCGCCCAGACGAGCTCATGCCGGAGGAGCTCCCGCTCCATGAACACCCGCGCCGCGGGCGGCGCGGGAAACGGGGCGACGCCGCCGGCCTCGAAGCCCGTCGCAGAGAGCACCTCGTCGGGCTTCGCGACCCGCGCGTAGCCCGCGCCCGCCGCAGCGGCGATCTTCCCGGCGTCGGCACGGCGGTCGCCGGGCACGAGCGCGACCACGGGCAGGCCGTCGCAGACGAAGACGAGCGTCTTGACGATCTGCGCCGGCTCGCACCCGACCGCGTCCGCGGCAGCCTCGGCTGTCGTCGTCCCCTGCGCGAACTCCTCGATCCGCGCATCGACGCCGTGCGCGCGGAGCACCGCAGCGACGCGCTCGACCGGCTCCGGCCAAGCCTCCACGCCGTCGAACCTACTCGGGCCCGAGCTCGACGACACGCGCGTCGTCGAACCCTTCAGCCCGGATCCGCTGTACGAGCTCCGGCGACGGCATGGAGTCGACAGTGAGCACCATCAGCGCCTTGTCGCCGCGGCGCGTGCGCGACACGGTCATGTTTGCGATGTTCACGCCGGCCTCGCCGAAGAGCGTGCCGACGCGTCCGATCACGCCCGGCACGTCGTCGTAACGGAAGAGGACGAGGATCGGCGCCAGCTCGAG
>JBGPLW010000104.1:0-8428 GCA_041486645.1 Gaiellaceae bacterium
AAGGAGCTTGTCGTCTCGCGCGGGCCTGCGCCCGTTTCGGTGTCGGTCGAGTACGCGCGCCAGATCTTGCAGGCGCTGCGCTTCGCGCACCGTCACGGCATCGTGCACCGCGACATCAAGCCGCACAACGTGCTCGTCGACGCCGACGGGCGAGTCAAGGTGACGGACTTCGGCATCGCGCGCGCCGGGGCCTCGCAGATGACGGAGGCGGGGTCGATCGTCGGCACCGCCCAGTACCTCTCACCCGAGCAGGCGCGCGGCACGGACGTCGACCAGCGCTCCGACGTCTACTCGCTCGGCATCGTGCTGTACGAGCTCCTGACGGGCACGGTGCCGTTCAACGGCGATACGCCCGTCGAGATCGCGATGAAGCACCTCTCCGCGGTGCCGGAGCCGCCGTCGGCGCGGCGACCCGACGTTCCGCGCGATCTCGACCTGATCGTGATTCGCGCGCTCGCGAAGGATCCGGCAGACCGCTACCAGAGCGCGGAGGAGATGGACGCCGACCTCGAGCGGTTCGCGCGCGGCGCGGCCGTGTCACCCGAGACGGAGGAGTCGGCGACGCAGATCATGCGGTTACCGGAGGAGCCGTTCGCGGCGACCGCTGCGACGATGATCTCGCCGGGACGGCGCACGGCACAGCTGCAGCCTCCGCCGCCGTCCGTCTACTACGACCTCGAAGAGCCGATGCGGCGGCGGCCGATGTGGCCGTGGGTCGCGGCGCTGCTCTTCGTGCTCGGTGCAGGCATCGGCGGCTGGTTCCTGTACAGCGAGATCTCGAACAAGCTGAACTCGACGAAGCCGGTTGCGGTCGAGCTCTACCTGAACATGCCGGAGGCGCAGGCGCGGGTGAAGATCAAGGCCGACGGGTTCCAGCCGCTCGTCGACCACCACTCGAGCCGCACGACGCCTCACGGGCTCGTGTTCAAGCAGGTCCCGAGTGCGGGCGATCACCTGCCGAAGGGAAGCCAGGTGCACATCTGGGTCTCGAGCGGGCTGCCGAAGGCCGGCGTGCCCGATCTCGTCGGGCAGCAGTCGACCGACGCGGTTGCGACGTTGACGAAGCTGCGGTTGAAGCCCGACCTGCACAGCGTCCCGTCGCAGAAGCCGGCGGGCGAGGTGCTGGCGCAGGAGCCGAAGGCGGGCATCAAGCTCACGGTCGGAAGCCTCGTGCGGCTGAACGTGTCGAAGGGACCGCAGCCCGTGCTCGTGCCGTCGGTGATCGGGGAGCCGTTCGACCAGGCGGCCTCCGAGCTCCAGGCGAAGGGCTTCAAGACGCAGCCGCGCTATGTCGAGGACAACCACCCCGCGAACACCGTGATCGACCAGAGCCCGACCGCCGGCGGAACGGCCGGCAAGGGCTCGGTCATCTCGCTCACGGTCTCGAAGGGGCCGAAGACCTCGACGGTGCCGGACGTCACGAGCTACGACCTCGCGTCGGCGGAGCAGCAGCTCCGGGCGTCCGGCTTCAAGTCGCAGGTGACAGAGCAAGACGTGTCCGACCCGAACCAGGTTGGCATCGTCCTCTCGCAGGATCCCGCCGGCGGCGCGCAAGCGGCGCCGAAGACTGTCGTGCACCTGCTCGTCGGGCGCACGCCCACGCAGACCAACACGACGCCGACCACGACCCCGTGAGCCGCCGGCTCCGCGTCGCGCTGCTTGCGGGCGGCCGCTCGAGCGAGCACGACATCTCCCTCGCCTCAGCCCGCTCGGTGCTCGAGGCGCTCGATCCGGAGCGCTACGACGTCGTCAACATCGCCATCGGCCGCGACGGCTGCTGGGAGCTCGAGGCCGGGGTCAGACCCGGGCCAGACCCCGTTACGGAAGTGTCACGGGGTTCGACAGGTCCCGCTGAGACGCTGCCCGTTCCGGCCTCGGCGGGAACGCTCGCGTCGCTCGGGGCGGTCGACGTGGTGCTGCCGATCCTGCACGGGCCGTTCGGTGAGGACGGGACGGTGCAGGGGTTGCTCGAGCTCGCGGACGTCGCGTACGTCGGCGCGGGCGTCGCTGCGTCGGCGCTCGCGATGGACAAGGATCTCTTCAAGAAGGTGATGCGCGACAGCGGCATCCCGGTCGCGGAGCACCATGCGATCCGGCTCGGCGACCCCGTCGAGAACCCGTTCGGCTACCCGGTGTTCGTGAAGCCCGCGCGGCTCGGGTCGTCCGTCGGCATCTCGAAGGTGCACGACGAGTCCGAGCTCGGGCCGGCCGTCGCGCTTGCACGAAGGCACGACGAGAAGGTGCTCGTCGAAGAGTTCGTGCGCGGCGTCGAGGTCGAATGCGGCGTGCTCGGCAACCGTGTGCCGCCGCCGATCGCGTCGCTTCCCGGCACGATCGACACGCTCGAACACGAGTGGTACGACTTCGCGTCGAAGTACGACGACGACGGCATGCGGCTCGTGATTCCGCCCGACCTCCCGCAGGAGACGATCGAGCTCGTGCAGCAGCGCTCGATCGACGCGTTCATCGCGTCCGAGTGCGAAGGGCTCGCGCGCGTCGACTTCTTCGTCCGCGAGAGCGACGGCGAGGTGATCGTCAACGAGCTGAACACGATGCCGGGGTTCACCGCGACGAGCGTGTACGCGAAGCTCTTCGAAGCGTCGGGGATCGGCTACGCGGACCTCGTCGATCGCCTGATCGAGCTCGCGCTCGAGCGGCGCGAGCGGCGTGCGTCTCTGGAGTACTAGCTCCGCGCGCGGACTTCGTTGATGTCGACCGATCGGTTCGAGCCGAGACTGGTGATCCACACGACGTAATAGCGCGCGGTCTCGCCGTGCAGTGCGAAGGTCGTCGTGCCGTCGACCGTCTGCGAGATGGAGTCGGTGACGAATGGGCCCGACCGCGAGCCCCCCGAGGTGATCGACGCCGTGAAGCCCGGCGTCTCGCTCGTGACAGTGACGCTCGAAAGCGTCACGTTGCGTCCGGCGTCGAAGACGACGCCGACGCCCGACTTGGAGAACGTGTTGTAGTGCTCCGTGTTCCAGAACGTCGCAGGGTTGCCGTCGGCCGCCTGGGGCGCCTCTGCGTCGTGCTCGCCGTCACCGCCGACGGGGTCGTACGCTCCGACGCCGATGAGTGGCACGACCGCGCCCGTTGCCGCGGGTGCATCGGACGTCGTGCCCTTCGAGCTGCCGAGCGCGAGGATGCCGGCGACGATCGCTGCTGCCGCCGCAGCGATGACGACATAGAGCGGCCAGAGGCGCCACTTCGTCCGCACGCGGTGCGGCCTGCTCTCGCGCAGGACGGGGCTCGGCTGGATGAACGTCTGCTCGGCGTCGACCGGCCCGAGCTCCCCAAGGCCCTGCCGCAGCTCCCACTTGAACTCGTCCATCGAGCCGAAGCGGCGTGCCGGATCCTTCTCGAGCGCGCGCTCGACGGCGGCCACGAGGCGGCGCGGCGCATCGGGACGCTTTCCCGCGATGTCGGGCACGGGCTCGTTGACGTGCTTCATCGCGACCGCGACGAAGTTCTCGCCCGGGAACGGCACCTCCGCGGTCAGGAGCTCGTAGAGAACGACGCCGAGCGAGTAGACGTCGGTCGCGCGCGTCACCGGCCGGCCGCTCGCCTGCTCCGGCGAGAGGTAGTTGCTCGTGCCGAGCACGGTTCCCGTCTGCGTCACGCCGTGCTCGACGTCGAGCGAGCGCGCAATCCCGAAGTCGGTCACCTTCGCCTCGCCGTCCGCGGTCAGCAGCACGTTCTGCGGCTTCACGTCGCGGTGGACGAGCCCGTGCTCGTGCGCGAATGCGAGCGCGTCGGCGATCGCGATACCGAGCTCGACGACGCGGCGCGCCGGCAGTGGCCCAGCGCGCTCGACGAGCTGCTTCAGGTTCTCCCCGTCGACGAATTCGAAGACGATGTACTGCTGCCCGTCGTCCTCGCCGCGGTCGATGACGGTGACGATGTGCGGGTGTGACATCTGCGCGACCATGCGCGCCTCGCGCCGGAAGCGCTCGACGTACTCCGCGTCGTCGCCGTAGTGCGGGTGCAGGATCTTCAGCGCGACGTTGCGTTCCAGCAGCCCGTCGTGCGCCTTGTAGACGCTCGACATGCCGCCGGCGCCCACGAGCTCGACGAGCTCATAGCGACGGGCGATCACCTCACCGAGCATGGCGGTTCGGGCAGGGGAGTACGCGGAGCGCTGTGCAGCCACGAGCGTAGAACGCGTGAGCGGCCCAGACGGCTACGCGAGAACGGCTTCGAGCGCCTCTTCCCAGACGTCGAGAGCCTCGTCGAGCTCGGAATCCGTGATCACGAGCGGGCAGAGCACCCGAATGCAGTTCGAGTGGACGCCGGCCTTCAGCAGGAGCAGGCCGCGCCGGGCGGCCTCCTCGGTGACCTGCGAGGCGAGCTCCGGGGCCGGCTCCTTCGTGGCCGGATCCCGGACGAGCTCGATCGCGAGCATCGCTCCGAGACCGCGGACGTCGCCGATCCTGGGATGGCGCTCCTGCCATGCGCTCATCCTGCCCCGAACGGTCTCGCCGATGCGCTCCGCGCGGTCGACGAGCCCCTCGTCCTCGAACACGTCGAGCACGGCGAGCGCCGCCGCCTGCGCGACAGGGTTGCCGACGTAGGTGCCACCGATCGCGGATTCTCCGGGCGCGTCCATGATCTCCGCCTTGCCGAGGACGGCGGAGAGCGGCAGTCCGGCCGCAATCGACTTCGCGATCGTCATCAGGTCGGGCTCGACGCCGAAATGCTCGATCGCGAACATCCGTCCGGTGCGGCCGAAGCCGGTCTGCACCTCGTCGACGATCATCACGATCCCCTCGCGGTCGCAGATCTCGCGCACGCCCTGGACGAACTCCCGCGGCGGCACGATGAATCCGCCCTCACCCTGCACCGGCTCGAGGATGATCGCCGCGACCGTCTCGCGCGCGACCTGCGTCGAGAAGGCGCCTTCGATTCCCGCGAGCGCGTCGGCGGCGCTGATGCCGCGATACGCGTTCGGGAAAAGGACGCGGTAGACCTCGGGCGCAAACGGCCCGAGCCCGGCCTTGTACGGGTGCGTCTTCGACGTCAGCGTGAGGGACATGAGCGTGCGGCCGTGGAACGCGCCGTCGAATGCGATCACTGCCGGCCGGCGCGTGTACGCGCGCGCGAACTTGACGGCGTTCTCGACCGCCTCCGTGCCGGCGTTGAAGAACGCGGCCTTCGCCGGCCCGCTGAACGGCGCCACCGCCAGCAGCCGCTCGGCGAGCGTGACGTAGACCTCGTACGGAACCATCGTGAAATCGGTGTGCAGGAAACGCGCGGCTTGCTCTTGCACTGCTTCGACGACGTGTGGGTGTGCGTGGCCGACGTTCAGGCAGCCGACGCCTCCGGCGAAGTCGACGAAGGTGTTGCCGTCGACGTCGGTGAGGGTCGAGCCGCGGCCCTCGGCCACGACGACCGGCAGGTAGATCGAGAGCGGATCTGCGATGACCCGCTCCTTCCGGTCGAGGATCTCCCGGGACTTGGGGCCGGGGATCTCGGTCTGGAGGCGGATTGCGCGCGTCGTCGCCATACACCATCACCATAGCCGAGTGCATGGACGAATATTCCCGATACAGCGGGGCCTGGCGGGAGCCCTAGAGCTGGGGCACCGGGAGCACCGGCAGCGGGGGTGGCGGCCCGGCCCGGAGCGCGCCGGCGGTGTAGAGTCCGGACGCGTTCCAGAGCATGAAGCCACCCGTTTGCTCGGTGCGCGCCGACGCGATCTGCGCGGCGACGTCGGCCGCGGTGTACGTGCGGCCGAGCGAGAAGTCCTGGAGCCACGGCACGAGCAGCGCCCTGCCGCCGGCCAGCTTCTGGCGGAAGTCGCGTAGCGAGAACATGACCGTCGGTCCAGGCTCCGCGTTCGGGTCTTTGAGGTTGAACTCGCCCGACGTGTAGTGCGACGGGTAGGTCATCGGGTAGATCGCGTCGACGATCTTGGCGACGTGAGCGGGATGCTGGCCGATCCCGAGATCGTGCGTCGCCGCAAGCCCGAACACGTCCGCCGACACGCGAACGCCGAGCGGGTGCAGCCGCGACGCGGCGTACCGCAGGAACGCCGGCACGGTCGCGTTCATCGGCTGTGGGTGCTTGCCCGGGAAGCGCATGATCGAGACGTCGCCGTCGCTCGGGAAGCGAACGTAGTCGAACTGGATCTCGTCGAAGCCCGCCTTCGCTGCGGCGACCGCGACGTCGACGTCGTAGCGCCACGCCGCGCGGGAATACGGGTTCAGCCACGCAAGTCCGCCGCTCGTCTTCCAGATCGAGCCGCCCTTGCGGTGCACCGCGAGCTCCGGATGCGCGACCGCCGTGATCGGATCCTCGAAGCTGACCACGCGCCCGATCAGGTACACGCCGGCAGCGTGGGCCTCGCGGGCGACCTTCCGGGCGTTGAAGTACGGCCGGGCGGCACCGTCCTTCAGCGCCATCGCCGGAGCCCCCTTGAGGAATGAGACGTTCCCGGTCTCGTCCTTCACGTCGACCTCGACCGTGTTCAGGCCGTCCCGCTTCAGCGCGAGGTACGCCTGGAACTTTCCCGGCAGCGACATGAGGGGACCGGTGATGTGGACGCCGCGGATCTCCTCCGGCAGCGGTGTGCGGAACGCGCTCGTCGGGGCAGCAGACGCCACCGGAGTGAGCGCGATCGCCGCGCCCGCGCCCGAGCCGGCGAGGAGGCGCGTCAGCCCGAAGAGGGCCACGGCTGCGAGCAGCGCAAGCACCGAGAGCGCGGCCAGGCGGCGGCGGCGCACCTGGCGGCGCCTCAACTCCCGGCGCTGCCGACGCACATCCGTCGTCGTGATATCCGAGGCGATTGCCACGAGGGACCCGGGATGGTAGCCCCTAAGATCAAGCCGTGGTCCTCTCCGACGCGACGATCGCCCGCTACCTGGCGGAGGGCCGCATCGAGATCGACCCCTACGACGCCTCGCTGCTCCAGCCGTCGAGCGTCGACGTTCGCGTCGACCGGCTCTTCCGGGTCTTCCACAACAACCGCTACCCCTTCATCGACGTCAAGGTCGAGCAGGAGGAGCTCACGGAGCTCGTCGAGGTGGACGGGGGCCACCCGTTCATCCTCCACCCGAGGGAGTTCGTGCTCGGGTCGACGCTCGAGCGCGTGCGGCTGCCGGACGACCTCGTGGCGAGGCTCGACGGGAAGTCCAGTCTGGGCCGGCTCGGCCTGCTCATCCACTCGACCGCGGGCTTCATCGACCCGGGCTGGGACGGGCACGTCACGCTCGAGCTCTCGAACGTCGCGAACCTCCCGATCACGATCTATCCCGGCATGAAGATCGGGCAGATCTCCTTCATGCAGATGACCGAGCCGGCGCAGACGCCGTACGGCGCGTCGTCGATCGGTTCGAAGTACAAAGGGCAAGAGGGCCCGACACCGAGCCGCTACTTCAAGAATTTCGAGGCGGGCGAATGATTCTGGTGACGGGCGGCACCGGCTTCGTCGGCCCGCACGTCGTGCACGCGCTGCGCGCGCGCGAGTTGCCGGTGCGCGTACTCGTGCGCGAGGCGCGGCGCGGTTCGCGCGCGGCCGCCTGGGGCGCGGAGCTCACCGAGGGGGACGTCACCGATCCCGATTCGCTGCGCGCCGCGACCGCGGGCGTGGACACGGTCGTCCACCTCGTCTCGATCATCAAAGGCCCGCGCGCCGACTTCGACCGGATCATGGTGGACGGGACGCGCAATCTCGTCGCCGCCGCGAAGAACGCCGGCGTGCGGCGCATCGTGCTCACGAGCGCGCTCGGGCTGAGCGAGCAGACGAAGAACGCGGTGCCGTACTTCGCGTCGAAATGGGAGATGGAGCGGGCCGTGAAGGAGTCCGGGCTCGAGCACGTGATCTTCCGGCCGAGCTTCGTCTTCGGGAAGGACGGCGGTGCGCTGCCGACGTTCATCCGCCTCGCGCGCCTTGCGCCGGTGACGCCGATCGTCGGGCCCGGAACACTGCGCCTCCAGCCGATCTGGGTCGAGGACGTCGCCGAGTACTTCGCGCGCGCCGTCGACCTCGGCGCCGCCGCGAACCGCACGTTCGAGCTCGGAGGCCCGGACGCGCCGACCTGGAACGAGTTCTGGGAGCGGCTGAAGCGCGCGCTCGGCTCGCGACGTCCGTCGATCCACGTGCCGGTCGGCTTGATGCGCATCCAGGCGGCGCTGACGGAGAAGCTGCCGGGCGCGCCGGTGACGCGCGACCAGCTCACGATGCTCCTGCTCGGCGACAACGTCGTCAGCTCGCCCGACGCGGTCGAGACGTTCAAGCTCCCGCTTGTCCCGCTCGACGAGCAGTTGCGCCGCGCTTCGTAGGGGAACCCAGGGTTCCCCTACGGGACCCCCTCCTTCGCCCGTCGCAGGGTGTAATGGTGGAGTGGCTACGGCGAGAGCGCGGTCTCGCCTCCGCCGACCAACCGCGTTCCTCCAAGAACGTCTGTTGACGGCTTGCCTGCCCCGCGCG
>JBGPLW010000105.1:0-8291 GCA_041486645.1 Gaiellaceae bacterium
GCCCAGGTCGTCGTCGTGTGCAGCGAACGCTGGAGCACCGGCAGCGCCGGAACGACCATCGTCTGCATCAGGGCGAACGCCGTGCACGCCACCGCGAGAATCGCGAGCGTGACGTTGTAGTGCTGTCTGGGAGCCTGTTTCACGATGACGACTGTGCCGCCCCGCCGCGCCGGCCGGCACGAGGCCGCGTCCTCGGTCGCCCCGATAGTCCCACTATCGGGGCTCCCTGCGTCCTTGCCTCGCACTCGGCCGTCGCACCGGGATCGACGAGCTTCATCGTGAAACAGGCTCCTACGATTGCAGGAACTCCCGGATCGCTTCCGCGACCTCGTCGGGCCGGTCCTCCTGGAGGAAGTGCGAGGCGCCGTCCAGCAGCACCGGGCCGCGCGCGCCGGGAATCATCTCGACCATCGCCCGCGCGATTCCCGCCGGCAGCACCGTGTCCTCGGCGCCCCAGATGACGAGCGCCGGCTTGTGCCACTGACGCAACGCGTCGCGCACGCGGTTCAGGGGGGCGGCGTTCGGATGCTCGGGCTCCGTCGGCACCATCTCGGGAAACGCGAGCGCTCCGGCCTTCGACTGCGGCGTCGGGAACGCCGCGTCGTAGGCCGCGCGCACGTCGTCGTCGAGCCCCTGCGCGGTGCCGGCCTCGACGAGGCGGCCGATGTCGAGGGCGCCGCCGAGCTCCCGCACGACCGCGCGGAAGCGCAGCCATTGCTCGCTCGGCGCGGAGCCGCCGCCGATGCCGGTGTTGAGCAGCACGAGCCGGTCGACGCGCTCCGGGTGCTCGACCGCGACGCGCAGGCCGATCGGGCCGCCCCAGTCGTGCACGACGAGGGTGAGCGCCGTGAGGTCGAGCTCTTCGACGAGCCGGGCGATCGAGTCGACGTGGCGGTCATACGAGTACCAGTCGATGTCCTCGGGCTTGTCGGAGCGGCCGAAGCCGATCAGGTCGGGCGCGACGATGCGGCCGGGAAGCTGCGGGATGATCTTCCGCCAGAGGAACGACGACGTCGGCTCGCCGTGCAGCAAGAGCACCGGATCGCCGTGGCCTTCGTCCACGTAGTGCATCCGTTCCGTGCCGATATCGAGCCAGTGCGAGTCGAAGGGATAGTCGGGCAAGGTCTCGATGTCCGTATCTTCGCGGTTCATGCGCACCCTGAGCTGGCACCAGGTGTATGCCCGGCGGCTCGCCTCGAGCCGGCTGGACGCGCGGGCGGCCCACGAGGAGCTGATCGATGTGGCGCGGGCAACGCTCGGCGTGCACGCCCAGTTGATGACAGGTGCGGAGCTCTCGTTGTCGGCGAGGGTCGACGGCGTGACGCGAGACGAGGTGCGGGAGCTCCTCTGGGAGCGGCGCGCGCTCGTCAAGGGCAACACGATCCGCGGCACCCTGCACCTTCATCCGGCAGACGACTACGCCCTCTGGAAGTCCCTGCACTCCACCCGCTGGCGCGAGCAGAAGTGGCTCGACTGGCACGAGCTCACGCTCGCGGAGGGCGAATATCTGCGGGCCGCCGTGCTCGCGGTGCTCGACGAGCCGCGAACGCGCGAGGAGATCGGCACCGCGGTCGGCGGGAAGTTCGGCGCTCGCATCGCGACCGACTCGTGGGGCCACCTGCTCGCTCCGTCCGCGAGCGAACTGTGCCAGGGCCCGCCGCGGGGCCGCAACGTCACGTTCGTCCGTTGCGACCGGTGGGTTCCCGGATGGCAGCTCCGCGATCGCCACGACGCGCTCCGCGAGATCGTGCGCCGGTACGTCGAGATCTACGGACCCGTGCGCCGCGACGAGCTCGAGCACTGGTTCTCGTTCCGGCTCCCCGATGACGCGCTCGACGGCCTCGAGGAGGTCGACGTCGAAGGCGTGCGCAGCTTCGTGCTCCCGGGGACGGCCTTTCCGGACGCCGAGCCGACCGGCGTCCGTCTGCTCGCGCACTACGACGTCTATGTCGTCGCATGCCACCCGCGCGACCACCTGATCCCCGAGCAGAAGGAGCGCATCTTCCTGCGCGGAGCCGGACCGAATCCGGCGCTCCTCGTCGACGGCCGCGTCGCCGGCGTCTGGTCGCGCGCGCTCCGCGGCAAGCGGATGGAGATCGAGTTCGAGCCGTTCGGGCGACTGACGGGCGGGCAGCGGCGCGAGCTCGCGGACGACGCGACCCGGGTCGCCCGCACCTACGGCGCGGAGGCGACGCTCATCGAAAGATAAGAGGGGGCCGGGACGGGCTGCGGCCCACCGTCCGGCCCCGCAGGATGAGATGCCGCGCTCGCGGGAATCTTGCGGGGATATGTCCCCAGGCCTCGTCGCAGTTGTCGCTACCTGCGGCTTGGATCCTACGCCGTGCGGCGAACCGGCAGGCGTAGGCGGCGGAGTGCGAGGAGTGGCGGCTGCCCGCGCAGCTGCTGTGCCGCGACCCCGGTCGCCGCGAGGCCGAGGATCCCCCCGACGAGGAACGCGAGCTCGGTGCCGCCCTTCGCGATGAGCCAGCCGGTGAGCACGCCGCCGATCGGGCCCGTGCCGTTGAATGCGTAGAAGTAGATGCCGATGATCCGGCCGCGCAGCCGGTCCGGCGCCGCGAGCTGCATCGAGGTGTTCGAGTTTGCCGACCACGCGGCGAAGCCCGCGCCGACGAAGAAGAGGAGCACTCCGGCGAGGATCGCCCCGTGTACCGGCGCGAGCAGCAGCTCCGAGCCGGTGAAGACGAGCGAGCCGATCAGCATCACCTTCGTCGACGCGCGGCCGAGAGCGGCGGCCGTGAGCGCGCCGGCGAGTGCGCCCGCGCCGAACACCGCCGAGAGAAGCCCGTACACGACCGCACTCGTGTGCAGTGTGTGATCGGCGAGCAGCGGCAGCGTGACGTTGAAGTTGAAGCAGAAGGTGCTGAGCACGACGGTCAGTCCCAGCAGGATCAGCATGCGCGGCTGGCGGCGCACGTACGCGAGGCCTTCGCGCGTGCCGTGCAGGATCGAAGGCCGCTCGAACTCCTCGAGCTCGAAGAAGTCGCGCGTGCGCATCGCGAAGAGCCCCAGCAGGACGGCGAGGAAGCTGATCGCGTTCACGAGGAAGCAGATGCCGGCGCCGCCGATCCCGTAGACGATGCCCGCCGCCGCGGGGCCGAGGATGCGCGACGCGTTGAAGACGCTCGAGTTGAGTGCGATCGCGTTCGGAAGCGCGTCGCGCCCGACCATCCGGTACGTGAGCTGCTGCCGCGACGGCACGTCGAGCACGAGCACGAGCCCGGCGAGGAACGCGATCGCGTCGAGCATCCACGGCCGCGCGAAGCCGCCGAACGCGATGAACGCCAGCAGGCTCGCCGTGAAGAGCTGGGACGCCTGCGTGAAGATCACGAGCTTCCGCGCATCGAGGCGGTCGGTGATCACGCCGGCGAAGAGCCCGAACAGCATGAAGGGCAGGAACGTCGCGAGCGCGAGGATGCCGACCGCGAACGGGCTGTCGGTCAGCTTGAGCATGAACCAGCCGAGCGCGAAGCGCTGCATCCAGGAGCCGACCTGGGAGACGGCCTGCCCTGTGAAGAAGAGGCGGTAGTTGCGGTACTTGAGGCTCGAGAAGGTGCGCCTCACGGGCGTTCCTCCTCGGCAAGAAGGAGCGAGAGCGGCTCGACGGCGGCCTCGATCGCTGCGAGTTCGTCCGGGCCGAGCCTGCCGAGCCGCGAGGCGAGCCAGGCGGTGCGCCGTGAGCGTACGCGGCGGAGCACGCGCTGCCCCTCGCTCGTGAGCCGTAGCCCGACCCGGCGTTTGTCGTCGGCGCTCGGAGTGCGGGTCACGAGGCCGTCGCGTTCGAGCCGGTCGACGTGGTTCGACATCGCCGGCGCAGAGACGCGCTCCTGGGCCGCGAGCTCGCCGACGCCGATGCCCGGCGCGTACTTGATCGCGACGAGGAGCGACACCTGCTCGGGCGAGACGCCGACGGCCCGCGTCTCGCGCCGCAGTTCGCGGCCGATGCGCAGCAGCACGGGGCGGAGGCTCTCGGCCACAGCCAGGGTGTCCAGGCGGGTGTCGGGCAGATCGTTAACGAGGTTAACGATAGCTGAAGAGCCGCAGTCAGTGGCGGATCTGTTGCAACCAGGTTGCAGTCTTACCTTGGGATGGAGTACACCGTCCCGCGCGCGGCGATTCGGTCGCCGACGGCGAGCGTGTACGTGTAGAAGCCGCCGTGCGGCAGGCGGACGCGGACGCGGTAGCGGCCCGCGCCGAGCTCTTTCGCCCGGACGCGCTCGGTGCCTCTGGGGCCCGTGAGTGTCAGCACTGCCCGGTAGCCGTCGAGCGGCCGGCCGCGGCGGGTCACCTCGACGATGGCGTCCCAGGGCTTCGTCGCCTCGATCACCGGCGGGGCGTCCGTGACCTTCATGCGGGGCTTGTCGGTCCAGGCGCCGAGTGCCGCGACGACGGCGACGATGATCACGAGGAGTGGGATTGCCCGCAGCCGCATGCGTTGTCTCGTACCTAGAAAGACGTAGGCACGACCCTAAGGTTGCGCGCCTGACGCAGAATCCCCCGGAAGGGTTAGCGCTTGCCGAGACCGGGCGGCGTCGCGTCCTGCGCGTGGATGCCCTCGAGCTGCCCGTATGACGTCACGGGCTTGCGGGAGAAGAACCGCCGCCTGACCCAGAGGCCTGCCATCACGAGAGCCGAGGCCAGCGCGACGCCGATCGTCCAGTGCTGGAGGCTCAGCGCCGTCTGCCGCGCCATGTGCTCCCACTGTCCGCGGTCGAACTTGTCCGAGGACGGATTCGTCGGCGGGATGAGGTCGACGCCCACCGGGTAGCGGGCCGTGTGATGGCGCTCCCACGTCGCCGTCTTGTGGACGACGGCCATCGCGATCACGATCGCGGCCACACAGGGGACGTAGAAGCCGAGCGGGATGCGCGTCGCGACGAAGCCGATCGCGACGAGGACGAGCGGCGGCACCATCGCGAGGAGCCAGATCGTCGTGATGTTCCGTGTCGTCGGGTCGTGGTAGGTCGTCAGCAGTCCGTGCACGCCGCCCTTCCACTCGTACTTGTGCGGCTTCTCGATCGCGAGCGTCACGGCCATCAGGGACGAGAAGAAGAGTGGGATCGCGATGAACGCCGCGATCGCAACCGGCCCGCGGCCCTGCGACGCAGGCAGCCTCACGAGAGCTTGTCCGCCTCGAGCACCCGCGCGAGGAACTCGCGCGTCCGCGGCTCGCGCGGGTCCCGGAAGATCTGCTCCGGCACGCCCTCCTCGAGGATGCGGCCGTTGTCGAGGAAGCAGATCTTGTCTGCGACCTCGCGCGCGAAGCCCATCTCGTGCGTGGCGATGATCATCGTCATGCCCGACTCGGCCAGCTCGCGGACGAGGTTGAGCACGTCGGCCACGAGCTGCGGGTCGAGTGCGCTCGTGATCTCGTCGAGCAGCATGAGCTTCGGCTCCATCGCGAGCGCGCGCACGATCGCCACACGCTGCTGCTGCCCGCCACTCAGCCGATCCGGAAACTCGTCGGCCTTCTCCTCGAGCCCGATCCGCCCGAGCAGCTGCCGCGCGCGTCCTTCCGCGTCGTCGCGTGACACGCCGCGTGCCTTGCGCGGCGCGAGCATCACGTTCTGCAACACCGTCATGTGCGGAAACAGGTTGTACGCCTGAAAGACGATGCCGATCTTCTTGCGCAGCGCATTTACGTCGATCTTCTCGTGGGTGATGCGCTGCCCGTCGACGACGATCTCGCCCTCCTCGACGCGCTCGAGCATGTTGAGGCAGCGCAGGAGCGTCGACTTGCCCGAGCCGGACGCGCCGATCAGGCAGACGACGTTGTGCTCGACGACGTCGAGCGAGACCTGTTTCAGCACCTGAAGCTCGCCGAACCACTTCGAGACGGCCATCACCTGCACGAAGGGCGTTGCGGCGTTGCCGTTGCTGCTCAAAAGGCTTGTGCGCGCTCGCGGCGCTCACGCTGCGCGACGAGATGGTCGGTGAAGCGCGCGAGCGGGATCGTGATCAGGATGAAGAAGACCGCGGCGACGAGATACGACGGGAAGTCGCCGTTCTGCGTGGAGAACTGCTGCGACAGCGACGCGGCTTCGGCCACGCCGATGACCGAGACGATCGCGGTGTCCTTCTGGAGCCCGACGAAGTCGTTGAGGAGCGGCGGAATGACGCGGCGCACCGCCTGCGGGACGATCACGTAGCGCATCGTCTGCGCGTACGAAAGGCCGAGCGAACGCGCTGCCGCCCGCTGGCTTGCATGCACCGACTCGATGCCCGCGCGGTACACCTCGGTCACGTACGCCGTGTAGACGAGCGTGAGGGTGATGATCCCGTACGTCGTGAACGAGCGGCTCGAGATGTAGCCGAGCTGAAGGCCGGGGACGCCGAAGCCGACGAAGAACGCGACGATGATGATCGGCGTGCCGCGGAAGAAGTCGGTGTAGGCGATCGCCAGGGCGCGAAGCGGCTTCGCTCCACGCCCCGGCAGACCGCGCACGATTGCAATTGCAAGCGCGAACACGAGCACCAGGACCTCGGCGACGGCCATCATCTTGAGGTTGACCTGGAAGCCCGCCCACACGTCCGGCATCGCCAGCGTGAAGCTGTGCAGATTGAAGAACGCGTGGAGGACTTCGTGCAGCGCGTGCATGTGTCAGATCCCTACTTCAGGGTCGGGATCGCCGAGAAGTTGAGGTTGAACCACTTCTTCTGGAGCTTCCCGATCGTCCCGTCCGTTGCGAGACCCTTCATGACGGTGTTGACGGTGCCGAGCAGCTTCGAGCCCTTCTGGAGGACTGCGCCGTACTGCTCGTGCGTCTCGACCTGGCCTGCGACGGGGCCGTACGCGCCCGGCTTCTGCTTCTTCTGAAGCGACACGAGCGGCACGTCGAGGATCAGGGCCTGGCAGCGGTTGATCTGCACGGCCTGGTACGCGGCGGTCGTCGTCGGGAACGCGAACGGCGACTTCGCCGGATGCAGCTGCGTCTTGATCCAGTCGAGGCCCGTCGTGTTCGTCTGGGCGCACGTCTGGAGCTTCTTCAGATCGGCGAGGCTCTTCGGCGCGGTCGTCTGCTTCGAGATGAGCACGCCCTGGTTCGCGTTCAGGTACGAGGTGGTGAAGTCGACCGTCCGCTTCCGTTGCGACGTAATCGTCGCCTCCTGGAACGAGATGTCGAACTTCTTCGTGCCCGGCGCGAACAGGCTGTTCCACGGCGAGAACATCCACACGGGCGTGAGCCCGAGCTTCGTTGCGATTGCCGACGCGAGGTCGACCTCGTAGCCGCGCGGATTCGTGATCGTGTTGCCGCGGACGGTGCCGCTGGCGAAGCCCGGTGCCGGATCGCCGAACGCGACGATGAGCTTGCCCGACTGAAGTGTGGGCGGTGCGGCCGGCCGCGCCGAGGCCGCCGGGACGGCGATCAGCGCCGCGACGGCGAAGAGCGGGAGAAAACGCTTCACGAGGAACCCTCCTGTGGGTTTGGAGCTATGAACCGCAGAATCTAGCGCGGTGCAGCGAAAAGACCTAACGGGCGTCGAGCGCGGCCCGCGTCAGCTGCTGGAAGTGCCCGATCAGCTGCTCGCTTCGGTCCATGAGATACCCGTGCTCGACCCCGCCGCCCGTCATGCCGCGGTGCACGCCCTCGACGAGCGCGCGGTCCTCGATCCCGACCTGGTCGTCGAAGGCCATCAGCTCGTCGATCCACGCCTGGTCGACGTCCGGGCCGAAGAAGTAGTCGAGGAAGCGGTACGTGCGGTCGGGCGTCAGCGGCACCATCGGCCCGATCGAGATGTTCGGCTTGCCCGGGAAGATGTTGACGCCGAGGTTCGGCCACAGGAAATGGAACTGGCTCCGCGGCAGCTCGCCGTCGAGGTGCATCCGAGTGCCTCCGCCTTCGCGCGTCGGGCCGCGCTGGCTCGAAAGGCGGCCGTCGGTCGAGAGCGCGTACGCATCGGCCGACGTGTCGAGCATCGCCGCGAGCTGCGGGTGCGCGACCTGGCAGTGGTAGCACTCGAGGAAGTTCTCGCAGACGACCTTCCAGTTTGCCTCGATCTCAGCTTCCCAGCGCGTGTAGAAGACGAGCTCGTCGACCACGAGACCGAGCTCTGCGATCTGCGCCGGCATCGAGCCGAGCGCCTCCGACAACGGCTCCGGGTCGCGTCGCGTGTTCACGAAGAGGAACGGGCCCCACGTGTCGACGGCGATACGGCAGAGGCCGAGCTCGTTCGTCGGAAAGTCCGCGATCTCCTCCGAGCGCGGGGCGCTGCGCAGCGAGCCGTCGAGCCCGTACGTCCAGGCGTGATACGGGCACTGGATCGTCTCGCGC
>JBGPLW010000106.1:0-8262 GCA_041486645.1 Gaiellaceae bacterium
CGTGCCGGACGTCGCGCACGGCTAGACGCACTTTCCCTCCGAAGGACCCGGGGCGGAGCTCGGCTAGGAGCACCGCCCCGGCCCCGTTCTCGAGGTAGGGCGCGGCGCGCGCCTCGTCGAGCGACGCGCTGCGCCAACGGTCGTCGCCGCGGACGTAGAGCTCGTCCTCGAAGACGACGAAGCCGGCGCGCTCGAAGAGCTCGATCCACTCCTCCGGTGGGCGCACGATCTGCCAGCCCTGGTCGTCGCGGACGCCGGTCGGCACGCTGACGAGCAGGCGCCCGTCGCCGGCGAGCACACGGTGCAGCTCGCGCAGCGCCGCCTCGTCGCCCGCGTCGTCGTGCGGCGCGTCGACGTCGTAGACGTCGTTGTCGCGGCCGACGTGCTCGAGCGTCGAGATGCAGAGCGCGAGGTCGAAGGAGCCGTCGTCGAAGGGAAGCTTGCGCACGTCGGCGACGACGGGCCGAAGCCCCGGCACCTTCGCCTCGGCAAGGTCGGCGCCGACGAGCTCACGCGCACCGAGCGCCGCGAGCCCGGCGAGGTACGCAGGCTCGGCGAAGGCGTAGCCGACGTCGAGCACGCGCGGCTCGCCGTCGTAGCGCGCGAGGCACCACGGGATCTCGATCGCTCGCTCGTCGCTCGCCGCCGGCGCGTGCAGCTCGCGCGGTCTCGCCGGGCCGCGGACGTCGCGCGGCTTCGCACGCTCTGCGGCCGCGAACGCGAGGCCGCCGTCGAGCGCCGCGACACGGTCGAACTCGTCGCTTCCCACGAGCTGGCGCAACAGCCCGGCCCGCGACAGCGTCCCGTCGCGGAGCTTCTCGAGCGCGCGCGCACGGCCGTCCGCCTCCGGCGCACGGCGGACGACGAGTCTGAAGGCACGGTCGACGAACTCCTCGTCGGAGCCGGCGAGCGCGTCGAGCCATTCACCGAGGTCGCCCTGCATGGCTGCCAGGCTAGAGGCTGCCGCCGCGAGCTCGCACGATCCCGCGACGGCAACCTCTAGAGTGACCGCCGTGGCTCTGCAGGGGAAACGCATCTTCATCACGGGCGGCGCGGGCTTCATCGCGACGACCCTTTCCCGCACGCTCGTCGACGAGAACGAGATCATCGCGCTCGACAACCTCCACCGCGACGCCCTCTCGGCGACGGACCTCGCCGACCACCCGAACTTCCACTTCCACCAGGGCGACGTCCTCGACGCCGACGCAGTCGACGAGCTCTCGGCAGGCGCGACGCACATCGTCCACTGCGCCGCGATCGCCGGCGTCGACACCGTGCTCGAGAGCCCGGTGCGGACGATGCGCGTCAACCTGATCGGCACCTACAACGTGCTCGAGGCGGCTGTGAAGACGAAGGGCACGCTCGAGCGGCTGATCGACTTCTCGACGAGCGAGGTCTTCGGTACCCACGCGTTCAACGTGAAGGAAGGCCACGTCTCGACGATCGGCTCGGTCGGCGAGGCGCGCTGGACGTATGCCGTCTCGAAGCTCGCGGGCGAGCACCTCGCGCACGCGTACCACGACGAGCTCGGGATCCCGACCGTGACCGTCCGACCCTTCAACGTCTACGGGCCCGGGCAGATCGGCGGTGGCGCGATCCGCGCGTTCATCGAGGCGGCGCTTCGTGGCGACAACCTCACCGTGCGCGGCGACGGCGCGCAGATCCGCGCCTGGTGCTTCGTCGACGACATGGTCGAGTGCGTGCGCCTCTGCCTCGAGCATCCGAAGGCGGTCGGGCAGAGCTACAACGTCGGCAACCCTCGCAGCGCGGTCACGATCTTCGACCTCGCGCAGCGCGTGAAGCGCCTCACCGGCTGCCCGGGCGAGATCGTGTTCGCGCCGCTCGACTACGTCGACGTCGAGCTGCGCATCCCGAACGTCGAGAAGGCGAGCGAGGACATCGGCTTCGACGCGAAGGTCGAGCTCGACGACGGCCTCGAGAGGA
Organism: Gaiellaceae bacterium; assembly: GCA_041486645.1. GTDB lineage: Bacteria > Actinomycetota > Thermoleophilia > Gaiellales > Gaiellaceae > Palsa-739. The sequence goes on from JBGPLW010000106.1 coordinate 1,945, forward strand.
CGATCGCGTGGTATCGCGCCCGGAAACCGGTACTGACGTAGTCCGCCTCGCCTGGCCCGACGTGGGCGAGGAGGAGCTGGCCGAGATCCGCGAGGTGCTCGCGTCCGGGCAGCTCACGATGGGGGCGAAGGTCGTGGAGTTCGAGTCGCTCCTCGCCGGCGCCGTGGGTGTCGAGCACGCCGTTGCAGTCTCCTCCGGCACGGCGGCGCTGCACCTTGCGGTGCTCGCGCTCGGCCTCGGGCCCGGAGACGAGGTGCTCGTGCCCGCGTACACGTTCCCCGCGACCGGCAACGTCGTCGCGCTCTGCGGCGCGACGCCGGTGCTCGTCGACGTCGACCCGGTGACGATGAACATGGATCCGACGGACGCTGCGCGGCGCACGACATCGAAGACGAAGGCGGTGCTCGCGGTGCATCTCTTCGGCCGCCCGGCGCCGCTCGAGGAGTATCCGCAGCTGCCCGCGATCGAGGATGCAGCCGGCGCGCTCGGCGCGATCCACCGCGGTCGGCCGTGCGGCTCGCTCGGCGCGCTCGGGTGCTTCTCGTTCCACCCGCGGAAGATCGTCACGACCGGCGAGGGCGGCGCGGTCTCGACGAACGACCCGGCGCTCGCCGAGAGCGTGCGCTCGCTCCGCCACCACGGCTGGCTGCCGTCCAACCGCTACGACGACATGCCGCGGCCCGCGTTCAACTACCGCCTGAGCGACGTCCTCTGCGCCCTCGGCATCCCCCAGCTGCGGCGGCTCTCCGAGCTCCATGCGACCTACGAGCGGATCGCCGCGGGCTACGGCGAGCGGCTCGCGGCGCTCGACGTCGTCCTGCCCTCGACCGAGCCGGGCGACCGCCACGGCTGGCAGGCCTACGTGATCCAGGTCGACCGGCGGGACGAGGTGATGGCGGGCCTCCGCGCGCAGGGGATCCAGTGCCAGATCGGCACCTACGCCCTGCACCGGCTCGGCGCCTACCGCGACCAGGGCCCCTTCCCCGGCGCGGACGCCGCCTTCGAGCGCGCCCTCGCGCTCCCGCTCCACCCCCGGCTCACCGACGGCGAGCTCGACCGGGTCGCGGAGGGCCTTGACAAGCTTGTGAGTCATCACTAACCTACTACGCATGAGCCAGACCACCACCCGCCTCTCCGCCGCCGAGCGCAAGGACTCGATCCTCGACGCGGCCCTCATCGAGTTCGCCGACCGCGGCTTCGAGGGCACGTCGACCGAGGACATCGCGAAGCGCGCGGGCATCTCCCAGCCGTACCTCTTCCGCCTCTTCGGGACGAAGAAGGAGCTCTACATCGCCTCCGTCAGCCGCTGCTACCGCGACACGCTCGTGCTCTTCCAGCGTGCCGCCGAGGGGCTGCGGGGCGAGGAGGCCCTTCACGCGATCGGCCAGGCGTACATGGAACAGTTGGAAGCCGACCGCGTCTGGCTGCGTGCCCAGATGCAGGGCTACGCGGCGTCGGAGGATCCCGACATCCGCCGCGTCGTCCGCGAGGGCTTCGGCGACCTCGTTGCGTACGCCCGCCGCGTCTCCGGCGCCGACTGGCCGGTGATCTGGCACTTCTTCGCGACGGGGATGCTGCTGAACGTCCTCTCGTCCATGCAGGTCACCGAGAACCCGGAGCCCTGGATGAGCGACCTGCTCGCCGGCTGCGGCAAAGAGATAGCCGACACGTAACCCCCTTTTTTCAGCCTGGAGGAAGTGATGACTCACAACCGTAACAAGGCAACGACGTACTGGACGCTCGCGATCACCTCGCTCGCGCTCTTCATGGTCAGCCTCGACAACCTCGTCGTGACGACCGCGCTGCCGGTGATCCGCCGCGAGCTGCACGCGTCGATCTCCCAGCTCGAGTGGACGGTGAACGCGTACACGCTCACGTTCGCGGTCCTGCTTCTCACGGGAGCCGCGCTCGGCGACCGCTTCGGCCGCCGGCGCATGTTCGTGCTCGGCCTCCTGCTCTTCACGGGCGCCTCCGCCGCGGCCGCGCTCTCCACCACCGCGAACGCGCTCGACATCGCCCGCGCGCTCCAGGGCGTCGGCGGCGCGATCGTCACGCCGCTCACGCTCACGATCCTCTCCGCCGCCGTGCCGGCCGAGCGGCGCGGGCTCGCGCTCGGCATCTGGGGCGGGATCGGCGGGCTCGCCATCGCGCTCGGCCCGCTCGTCGGCGGCGCGATCGTCAGCGGCGTCTCGTGGAACTGGATCTTCTGGCTGAACGTGCCGATCGGGCTCGTGCTCGCCCCGCTCGCCTACCGGCGGCTGGACGAGACGAGGGGCGCCGACTCGAGCCTCGACCTGCCGGGCCTCGGGCTCGCGAGCGCCGGGCTCCTCGGCGTCGTGTGGGGGCTCGTGCGCGGCAACGAGGCCGGCTGGGCGAGCCTCCAGATCGTCGCCCCGATCGTTCTCGGCGTGCTGCTCGTCGCCGCATTCGTCGCGTGGGAGCTGCGCACGCCGTCGCCGATGCTGCCGATGCAGTTCTTCCGCAACCGCACGTTCGCGCTCACGAACGTCGCGTCGCTCTTCATGTTCTTCGGCATGTTCGGCTCGATCTTCTTCCTCGCGCAGTTCTTCCAGACCGTCCAGGGCTACTCGCCGCTCCAGTCCGGGCTGCGGATCCTGCCGTGGACGGCGATGCCGATGTTCATCGCGCCGCTTGCCGGCGCGCTGTCCGACCGGATCGGAGGACAGCGTCTGATGGCGGCCGGCCTCGCGCTCCAGGCCGCGGGGCTGCTCTGGATCGCGGCGATCAGCACGACGACGACGCCGTACGTCGACCTGATCGGCCCGTTCATGCTCTCGGGCTTCGGCATGTCGCTCTTCTTCGCGCCGGTCGCGAACGTCGTGCTGAGCGCGGTGCGACCCGAGCAAGAGGGGAAGGCGTCGGGCGCAACCAACGCGATCCGCGAGCTCGGCGGCGTCTTCGGCGTCGCGGTGCTGGCCGCGGTGTTCGCACGGGTCGGCGGCTACCAGTCGCCGGAGTCGTTCACGCACGGGATGACGGTCGCCGTCTACATCGGCGGCGCCCTCGTGGCCGTCGGTGCGGTCGCGGCGTCCCTGATCAAGGGCCGCCCGCGGGTGCAGGTGCAGGAGCTGGCGCTCGAGGCCGCGGCGTAGATGACGTGATGGTCCCGGCTGGTCAGGCCAGCCGGGACCGTTCGAACCGGCGTCGGCGAATAGCTCATATTTGAGCTATTCTCGAGAGGTGGATCCGGCAACGCTGATCCGTGAGACCCGTGAGCGACACGGACTCAACCAGAAGGCGCTCGCGCGCCGCGCCGGGACGAGCCAGGGGCAGATCTCGAAGATCGAGCGCGGCGTCGTCTCGCCGAGCGCCTCGACGCTCGAGCGCCTGCTCGGGGTGATGGGTGAGCGCCTCGAGCTCACCGCCGTCCCGGGGCCGAGGCCGAACCAGTCGCTGCGCGAGCTCCGCCGCGCCTACGAGCAGGACTCTGTCGAAGAGCGGGTGGCGCAGCAGGCGGCGTTGAGCGAGGCGTTGACTGCGCTCGCGGCTGCCGGCGAGGACGCGTGAGCTCCGATCGGCGCGAGCCGGCCCGGCTGCAGCCGCTCGAGCTGCTCCGTGCCTTGCGCGAGCACAACGTCGACTTCCTCGTGATCGGCGGCGTCGCCGTTGCCGCGCACGGCTATGTGCGCGGCACGAAGGACGTCGACATCATCCCCGAGCCGAGCCGCGCCAACCTCGAACGGCTTCTCGCCGCTCTGACGACAATCGAGGCGCGCCAGGACACCGGCGACTTCCGGCTTGAGGAGATGCCCGTCCAGCTTGACCTCCACGGACTCGCTCAGGGCGGCAACTGGTTCCTCGCCACTCGCTACGGCCGGCTCGACCTGATGCAGGCGGTCGAAGGAGCGCGGAGCTACGAGACGCTCCGCGGAGGCGCGATCGTCAAGGGCGGCATCTCGTACGTCGGCCTCGACGACCTGATCGCAATGAAGCACGCCGCCGGACGCGATCTCGACCACGTCGACATCCGCGCCCTCGAGGAGGCTCGCGGCGCGACGAGCTAGCGCGCGCCGGCGAGCGCGACCACGGTCGCGCGGTTCTGGCGCACCAGCTTGCCGGCGAAAAGACGGTCGTCGGCTTTGTGAAAAAGCTCGGCGGCCGTCTCGCCATCGTCGGGGCTCTGTGTTGTCCCGAAGGTGAGCGAGAGGCTCTCGGTCGAGAGGGTGCGGTTCACGCGAGTCGTCAGCGCGGCGATCTGGTCGGCGGGGAGCGTCGTGAGGACCGCGAACTCGTCGCCGCCGATGCGCGCGACGAAGTCCTCCGCGTCGGCGTGCTGCTGCAGCACCTCGCCGATACGGCGGAGGGCGGTGTTGCCCGCCGCGTGGCCGTGGATGTCGTTCAGGCCCTTGAGGTCGTCGACGTCGGCAAGGATGAGTGCGAACGGCTTACCCGCCGCGCAGTGGCGCGCGAGCTCCTCGTCAAACATGCGCGCGTTGCCGAGGCCGGTGAGGAAGTCGCGGCCGGCGTTGTCGCGCAGGCGGTCGACGAGCTGGCGGTTGCGGCTCGCGTAGAAGCCGATGAGCGTGCCGACGAGCGTGTACGTGACGAGGCGGATCGCCGTCGACGACGTGAGCGCCGTCGTCGAGGGCACCCGCGGCGTCAGTTCGATCGCCAGCACATAGAGCCCCGCCGCAAAGACGCCTGCGAGCGCGCCGCGCGCCTCGTCCGAGACGAGGGCGACGAGGCAGATCGGGATGTAGAGGAAATGGCCGAGCCCGAGTCCCGGCGTCTCGACGAAGACGAACGCCGCGAAGACGCCGGCATACGCTGCCGCCGCGATCGCGAGAACCACACGCCGATTGAGGGCCGTTGCCGCAGACAAGGCCCTCGGAGGGTGCCCTGGGGCCCGGGGCGGCGCTTCCCCCGAACGAGTCATCCCGCCCCTCGGCGAGAATGGCCCCGTGGCGCGCTTGCTCGTCCTCGGGGCTGGTCCCGCGCAGCTCGGCGTGCTGGCCGCCGCGCGGGCTCGCGACCTCACGGTCGTCGTGGCCGACCGCGACCCTTCGGCGCCCGGGTTCCGCTACGCCGACCGCCGGGCGATCGTCTCGATCGAGGACGAGCCTGCGATCGAGCGGCTCGCACGCGCCGAGGAGATCGACGGGGTCATCGCGCCGGGCACCGATCACGCGGTCGCGCTCGCGGCCCGCATCGCCGAACGGCACGGCCTCTCGCACCCGGTGACGCCCGAGTCGGCGTCTCTCGCGGTCTCGAGGCTGAAGCAGCGCGAGCGGCTCGCGGCGGCCGGGATCGCGCAGCCGCGCTCGCTCGTCTGCCGCTCGCTCGACGAGGTCTCGCAGGCGGCGGAAGAGCTCGGCTTCCCGGTGGTCATCGAGGCGCCCGACCGCGCCGGCGAGCGCGGCGTCGGGCTTGCGCGCGACCGCGCCGAGCTCGCGGCGGCCGCCGCCGTCGCCCTCGCGAAGTCGCGCGGCGAGTACTGCCTCGTCGAGGAGCTCGTCGGCGGGGACATCGTCACGGTCAACGCGTTCATCCTCGACGGGCACTTCGTTCCGCTGACGGTGACCGACCGGGAACAGGCGCCGCCGCCCGCGTTCGGCGTGCCGCTCGCGCACCGCTGGCCGGCCGACCTCGAGCCGGCAGACGTCGGCGCCGCGGTCGAGACAGCGGCCGCGGCGACGCACGCGCTCGGCATCGAGCACGGCCCGACCACGGTGCAGGTGCTGCTCGGCGACGACGGGCCGCTGCTCGCGAAGGTGTCGGCGCGCGTCGGCGGCGGGCACGACGCAGAGCTCTGCCGCGTCGCGCTCGGCGTCGACCTCAATGCGCTCGCGGTCTCGTGTGCGCTCGGCGAGGCGGTACACGCGCAGGAGCTCGCGGCGCGTGCCGGTGTCGGCGGCGCGTGCGTGCGCTTCCTCGTCGCCCCACCGGGCGAGCTGCAGGACGTGCGCGGCCTCGAGGAGGCGTACGCGGTCGGCGGCGTGCGCGGCATCCGCGTCTACCGCAAGTCCGGACACGTTTTCCGCGACCTCCGCCGCGCCTCCGACCGCGCCGGCGCCGTGCTCGCAACCGGCGACACGCGGGACGAGGCGCTCGAAGCCGCGGACCGCGCGCTTCGGCACATTCGCTTCGTGACGCAACGGGTGGAGGCCGTCGCGTGAAGAAAGCGGCGGCGACGCTTCTCGTCACCGGCCTCTGCACCTGGTACATCCTCTCGAAGATCGATCTCGGCACCACGGGTCACGTGCTCGCGCACGCGCACCCGGGCTGGTGGCTCTTCTCGCTCGCGATCATGGCGGGCTCGGTCTGGCCGATGGCGTGGCGCTGGCAGCGGCTGCTCGC
>JBGPLW010000107.1:0-8194 GCA_041486645.1 Gaiellaceae bacterium
GGGTTTTTCCGCTTTCAGCCTTCGGAGTTCGGCAAGGTCCTGTTCGTGCTCGCGCTCGCGGGCTTCCTCGCCGAGCGGTCGAGGCGCCTGCACGAGGTCCGCACCACGCTCACCGCGCTCGGCCTGGCGTCGGTCCCGATCTTCCTCGTGTTCCTGCAGCCCGACTTCGGCTCGGCACTCGTGTACTGCGCGGCCGTCGGGGCGGTGCTCTTCGTTGCCGGGACTCCCTGGACGCATATCACCGTAATCGCGGCAGGGGCCGTGGGGCTCGCAGTCCTCGTGCTCGCCGTCCTTCCCGCAGCCAACCTGCCGATCCTCAAGCCGTACCAGCAGAAGCGGCTCACGAGCTTCCTCAATCCCGACCAGGATCCGGGCGGGACGACGTACAACATCACGCAGTCGAAGAACGCCATCGGTGCGGGCCAGCTGCGCGGGCGCGGGGTCGACAACGCGACGCAGACCACGCTGAACTTCCTGCCCGAGCACCACACCGACTTCGTCTTCGCCTCGCTCGCGGAGGAGCGAGGCTTCGTCGGGGTCGCGCTGCTGCTGATGCTCTACCTGCTGGTGGTCTGGCGCGGCTTACGCATCGTCACGCTTGCGCGCGAGCCGTTTTCGGCGATCGTCGCGGGCGGGCTCGTGTTCGCGTTGCTGTTCCAGATCTTCGTGAACGTCGGCATGACGATGGGCATCGCTCCCATCACGGGCATCCCACTCCCGTTCGTGAGCGTGGGCGGCTCGTCGATGATCGCGAACCTGATCGCGATCGGGATCCTGCTCTCGATCTCGGTACGCGCCCGCGGTCGCCGGTAGGGCGGGCCTTAGGCCGCTTCGGCCGCAGGCCTCAGCTTGGCCCGGCGCGTCTTGATCGCGCGGAGTCGCTGGGAGAGTCGGGCCCAGGCCCAGGGCTCGACCTCCTTGTAACGCGGGACGGACTGGCCTCGAGTCGCTTCCAGGTACTCGAACCAGGCATCCGCTTCCTCGATCAACAGCAGCTCGTGCGCTTCGCGTTGTCCGGTCACCCGAGGTCCACCGTTTTAGCGTCCATGGGCGCAAACCCTAGGTCCTGGACCGGACAGCAGGCCCAGCAGGGCCGGTTGGTACCCTGTGAGCAGATGTTTTCCATCGCCCACAACCTGCCGCGCACGCTCCGCGCCGCCGTTCTGACCGGCGTTGCCGCAGCGCGCGCGCACGAAGGAGATTTTTCTTGCGCTGGTTTCGATCCAGAAGTTCCGAGGAGAAGGCGCCCAGCGAGGCAGCCGCTCCATCAGCAACACCTGAACCTGTAAGCACCGAGCCCGCTGACGAAGCGGGACAATCGAGCACTACCAGGCCGAGACGTCGTCGCGGTAGCCGCGGCGGCCGCGGCCGGACACGAAAGACTGCGACCGCCGAGGCGAAGACCGAGTCCGCCCCACAGCCGAAGGCGAAGACGGCGACGAGAGCGCCGAGGACCGAAAGAAAGACTGCCGGGCCACGGCGTGAGCGCGAGCGCCCGCAGCAGCGCCGCCGTCGCGAACCGCCGCGCAGGGCTCCGCTCCCGCAGGCCAAGCGCGAGCTGCTCGTTTCCGTCGACGTCGGCGAGCAGCGAGTTGCCGTCTTGGAGGACGACCGGGTCGCAGAGGTGTACCTCGAGCGTCCCGAACGCCGGTCGATCGCGGGCAACATCTATCTCGGGACCGTGGACAACGTACTCCCAGGAATGGAAGCCGCATTCATCGAGATCGGCCTCGAGAAGAACGGCTTCCTCTACGTAGACGAGATCGTCACGCCCGAGCTCGAAGGCAAGGCGAGACACGGCAAGAAGATCCAGGACCTGATCAGCCGCGGCCAGACGATCATGGTGCAGGCCGTCAAGGACCCGATGAAGACGAAGGGGGCGCGGCTCACGACGGAGATCTCGCTGCCGGGCCGCTTCGTCGTCTACCAGCCGAACGGCGACGGGTTCGGGGTCTCGCGGCGTCTCGACGACGAGGAACGCTTGCGCCTGAAGGACGTGCTCAAGGCACTCGACCTCAAGGGCGGCGGCGTAATCGTTCGTACCGCCGCAGAAGGAGCGTCCGCCGAGGACATCGAGCGCGACCTTCTCTTCCTGCAGAAGCTGTGGAAGTCGATCGACGTGCGGGCCAAGAAGTCGAAGCCGCCGACGCTCCTCTACCAGGAGGCAGAGCTGCCGCTCCGCGTCACGCGGGACCTCTTCACCGAGAACTTCGAACGCGCGCTCGTGGACGAGGACCGGGCGTACAAACGCATCGTCGGCTACCTCAAGAAGACGTCGCCGCACATGGTCGAGCGCGTCGTGCGCTACAAGGACAAGCCGCCGCTGATGGAGGCCTACGGGGTCGACGCGGAGATCAAGTCCACCCTGAGCCGCCGGGTGGATCTGCCGTCGGGCGGTTACCTCATCTTCGACTACGCCGAGGCGTTCACCGTCATCGACGTCAACACGGGTCGCTTCGTCGGTTCCCGCTCGAAGTCGTCAGGGGCACGGCTCGAGGACACGATCACGAAGAACAACCTCGAAGCGGTGAAGGAGGTCGTGCGCCAGCTGCGGCTGCGCGACATCGGCGGGATCATCGTCATCGACTTCATCGACATGGCGAACCCGAAGAACCGCGCGACGGTCGAAGAGGCGCTGCGCACCGAGCTCGAGCGCGACCGGACGAAGACATACGTCGTCGAGATCTCCCCGCTCGGCCTCGTCGAGATGACGCGTCAGAACGTCACCGACGGTCCGCGCGAGATCATGACGCGCAAGTGTCCGACCTGCGGCGGCGACGGAATCGTCTACTCGGAGGCATCGGCAGCGATCGACGTCGAGCGGCGGTTGCGGTCACTCGTTGCTGGCTCGCGCTCGCAGGCATACCGCGTCGAGCTCGCCGCGCCCATCGCGGCGGCGCTGATCGGGCCGGGAGCGATCCGGCTGCAAGAGCTCGAGTCGATGACGAAGCGGCGCTTCTTCCTCGACGCGAAGGCCGACATGCATCTCGACCACTTCGTGGTGCTCGGCGAGGGCAAGCTCGAGGAGCTCGCCCCGGCCGCGCCGGTGGCAGAAGGCACCGAGCAGCTCGTCGAGCTCGTCGAGGTCGACCGGCACGACGCCGCTGCCGCCGTCGGCAAGGTCGAGGGATTCAGCGTCTGCGTCGGGGCCGCGGCCGGCCTCGTCGGCAAGAAGGTGAAGGTGCGGATCGAGCGCGTGCTCGACGGCACCGCCTACGCGACGCTCGTGCAGAAGCCCGGCGGCAAGAAGCCGGTGGAGCCGCTGACGGCCGAGGGTGAGGCGGAGAAGCCGACACGCAAGCCGCCCGCCCGCAAGGGCGCCGGCGCCGCGGCGGGCGCCGAGCCGGACGACGAAGAGCTGGACGATGCCGAGGAGCCCCTCGTCGCGGAAGCGGAGGAGATCGAGGCCGAGGACGTCGCCGGCGAGGACGTCGACACCGGCGTCGACGAGACGGCTCCGGCGACCGCGGGTGGAACCGGCGCGGCGAAGAAGAAGACGCGGCGCGGCTCCCGCGGCGGCAAGAACCGGAAGAAGACCGCCTCCACGTCGGCCGGCGGCGGAGCAGATGGAGCCAAGCCGGCGGGTGGGGCGCCGGAGCGGCCGAAGACGGCCCGAGCGGTCACGATCCACGTGCCGGGAGACGAACTCGGGCGGGAAGGCACCGGAGGCGACACCGAAGCGCAGGCCGCGCCAGGCGAGGCCACAGCCGAACCCACGGCCGGCCCCGAGGCCCCGTCCGAGAACGGCGCCGCCCCGGCGAAGAAGAAGACGCGGCGCGGCTCGCGCGGCGGCAAGAACCGCCGCAAGCGGACGACCGCTGCGGACGGGGCGAACGGCGCCGCGCCGGCAGCCGACGGCGAGCCCGAGGCAGTGGGGGAGCCGGAGGCCAGGGAAGAGCCGGAGGCGGCGGTACTCGCTCTGGAGCCGGGGCCGGCCTTCGAGCCGGAGCCGGCGTTCGAGCCGGAGCCCGAGCTGGAGCCCGTGCAGGCCGCCGTCCCCGCAGAGGAACCCGCGGCGGACGAGGCCGAGGAGGACTGGGGTTACGTGCCGATGTCCGAGTGGGGCGACGACCTCCGCTAGGAAATTCGCTACACTGCGCCACTCGCGAGCCCTCGAGGCTCGCGTTTCTACGCCTATGAGCTACGCGATCATCACCGTCGGTGGGAAGCAATACCGCGTCCGGGAGGGCGAGCGGCTGCTCGTCGACCGGCTCAAGACCGACGAGGGCAAGACGTTCAATCCGCGCGTCCTGCTGATCGGCGGCGACGGCAAGACCGACCTGAGCCCGTCCACGACGGTGACCGCCCGGGTCGTCGGCCACACGCTCGGCGACAAGATCCGGATCGGCAAGTACAAGAAGCGCACCGGCTACCGCAAGCACACCGGTTTCCGCGCGAGCCTCACGCAGATCGAGATCGAGGCGATCGGTGCGGGCGGCCGCAAAGCCGCGGCGAAGCCGAAGGCCGACGTTGCACCGGCGGCCGTGCCGAAGGCCGAGGAGCCGGCGGCGGCACCGAAGGCCGAAGCGCCGAAGGCCGAGACGTCGAAGGCAGCGCCGAAAGCGGCAGCGGCCGCACCGGCGCGCACGGCGCATCCGCCGAAGGGCTACGAGGACATGACGGTCGCCGAGATCGCCGAGGACGCGCCGTCGTGGCGGCGTCCCAACCTCGAGGCCGCGCTCGAGTTCGAGAAGAAGAACGCGAAGCGCAAGGGCGCGATCGCTGCGCTCGAGTCGGCGCTCGCAGAGAGGGAGGGCCACTAACCAATGGCGCACAAGAAAGGCCTCGGGTCGTCGCGCAACGGTCGTGACTCGAACCCACAGATGCTCGGCGTCAAGATGTTCGCCGGCCAGGACGTGAGCTCGGGAATGATCCTCGTCCGCCAGCGCGGCACGCGCTTCCGCTCGGGCCCCGGCACGGGCATCGGCAAGGACGACACGATCTTCGCGACCCGCAGCGGCGTCGTCGCGTTCCGGACGAGCGGCGAGCGCCGCTTCATCTCGGTCGTCGACGCAGGCGCGTAGCAGCAACCAGGTTTCAACCTGGTTGCAGTCGTTGGACCGATCGAGCGAGGAACGACTGCAACCTGCTTGAAAGCAGGTTGCTCCCCATAGTCTTCCTTTCGTGTTCCACGACCGCTCCAACCTGACGGTGATCGCCGGCCGCGGCGGCGACGGGTCGATCCACTTCCGGCGCGAGAAGTTCGTGCCGAAGGGAGGGCCCGATGGCGGCGACGGTGGCAAGGGCGGCGACGTCGTGCTCTTCGCCGACCCGAGGCGGCGCGACCTCTCAGGCATCCGGTCGAACCAGAAGGTGCGCGCCGGCAAGGGCGGCAGCGGCGGCGGCCGGATGTCGAACGGCGCGGACGGGGAGGACGCGGTGCTCGCCGTGCCGGTCGGGACGCAGATCCTCGACGACGAGGAGCGGCTCGTCGCCGACCTCGCTCACCCGGGCGCGCGTGTCGTCGTCGCAAAGGGCGGCAGCGGCGGTCGGGGTAATAAGCGCTTCGCCGGCCCGACGCGGCAGACGCCGCGCTTCGCCGAGATCGGCATGCCCGGCGAGGAGGGTGAGATCGAGTTGCGGCTCAAGTTGCTCGCGGACGCTGCGCTCGTCGGCCTGCCGAACGCGGGCAAATCGTCGCTCCTCGCGCGCATCTCGAACGCGCGGCCGAAGGTCGCCGAGTATCCCTTCACGACACTCGCGCCCGTGCTAGGGACGGTCGAGTCGCCGGACGGGCGACAGCTCGTCGTCGCCGACGTACCAGGGTTGATCGAGGGCGCGAGCGAAGGCGTCGGGCTCGGCCACGAGTTCCTCGCGCACCTCGAGCGCGCGCGGCTGCTGCTCCACGTACTCGACTCGTCGGAGGGCGACGTGGAGGAGCGCTGGCACACGATCGATGCGGAGCTCGCCGCGTACGGCGCGGGTCTCGACGAGCGGCCGCAGGTGATCGTGCTGAACAAGACCGACCTGCAGCCGGAGCCGCCGACGTTCGCGATCGAGGACGACCGCATCGTGCGCACGTTCCGCGTGTCCGCCGCGACCGGCGCCGGCATCGACGAGCTGAAGCGCGCGCTCTTCGAGCTCGTGCCGCCCGAGGAGGTCATTCCTTCCGCGCCGGCCGACGAGCTCGAGCTCGTCGACTACCTCGTCTACCGGCCGCAGCCGTCGCGGCGCGCGTACCGCGTGTTCCGTACCGAGAGCGGCTTTCGGGTCACCGGACGGCCGCCCGCGCCCGCCGAGCTCGAGAAGATCCTGAAGGCTGCGGGTGTGCGCGCGGGCGACGCGGTCGAGCTCGGCGACGAGGTGCTCGAATGGAGCTAGCGCTTTGAGCATCGCTCTCTTCGGCGGCGCGTTCGATCCTCCGCACCTTGGTCACGTCGCCGTCGCACGCGCAGTGAAAGAGCAGTTCGACGTCGAGCGCCTCATCGTCTACGTCGCGGAGCGTCCCGGCCACAAGGACGTGCACCTTCCGGTCGAGACGCGGCTCGAGCTCGCGCGCGCGGCGTTCCCCGACGACGACGTGCAGCTCGATCCGTATCCGCGCACGATCGACCTCTTGCGCGCGGAGTCGTTCGACGATCCGCTCTTCGTGATCGGCGCCGACCAGTTCTGCGACTTCCTCTCTTGGAAGGAACCGGACGCCGTGCTCGAGCTGGCGCAGCTCGCGGTCGCGACGCGGCCCGGGTTCCCACGCGACCGGCTGGAGGCCGTGCTGGGGCGGCTGGAGCAGCCGGAACGCGTCCACTTCTTCGCCATCGAGCCGAATCCGGCCGCCTCGCGCGACCTCCGCGAGCTCGCGGCCGCGGGGGCGCCGCTCACCGGTCTCGTCCCGGACGCCGTCTGGCAGCTGATCCGGGAGCGGGGCCTCTATGGCGCTGCTTGACGTCCGCGAGACGTGGATACACTGATCCCGGCCCTCGACAAGGACACGGATCACCTGAACTCGCTCGAACAAGCCCGCCGCATCGCCGCTCTCGCACAGGAGAAGCTGGCGGAGGACGTCGTCATCCTCGACATGCGGCCGGTCTGCACGTTCACCGATTACTTCGTCATCGCAACGGGCCGCAACCCGCGGCAGACGGCTGCGATCTGGGACGAGGTGCACGGCCGGATGAAGCACGACGAGCAGTTGATCCCGCGCGCGTGGGACGGAACGCAGGAGGGGACGTGGATCCTCGCCGACTACCTCGACGTCGTGCTGCACGTGTTCACGCCCGAGGCGCGCGAGTACTACAAGCTCGAAGAGCTCTGGAACGACGTTCCCGCCGTCGAGCTCGACGCTGTCGCAAGCGCCTAGCGCTCAGCCGGCCTGCGGGCCGTAGCGCGTGAGCAAGAGGTTCGCCGGCGTGCCCGGCAGCCCGTTGACCGTGCGCCGGCCGAGGGTGACGACGACGGCGTGTGGGCGGCCGATGCGCACCCAGACGTCGCGGTCGAGCGGGTAGCTGAGCTTGTGGCCGCGATTCAGGAAGCCGCGGAAGATCTCCTTGCCGTTCGCGCCCCCGATGCGCACCGAGAGCCACGAGCGAGCCTTCGTCGCCCGGATCAATGCGGTCACCGGCTTCGCCGGAACGGCCGCCGGCAGCACGACGGGCGCGACCGGCATGCCGCGCTGCACCGCCGGCTTCGGTGTCGCAGCCGCGGCCACGTCGACGTGCGTCGCGGACGATGAGCCGGGCCGCCCTGCGGCGGCGGCGAAGACGACGAATGCGAGCACGAAGACGCCGACGATCGCGCGCACCAGGAGCCGGCTGCGCCTGCGTCGCGGCGCGAGCGACTCGGGGACGATCGGCTGCTCGTCCTCTGCAGCGATCCGCTCGTTGAACTCGTCGATGAAGAGCGTCCCGTCCAGGCCGAGGAACTCTGCGTACGTGCGGAGGAAGCCCTTCGTGTACGCCTCGCCCGGCAGGTGATCCCAGTGCTCCTCCTCGAGCGCGATCAGGTACCGCACGCGGAAGTGGAGGCTCAGCTGGACGTCGTCGAGCGAGAGGCCGCGGCGTTCCCGCGCTTCACGGAGGGTGGCACCGATGTCGAACAATGCGGCTCCTCGACCTGTGGAAAACGGCGCTCTCCGTGTGGAAACTCACAGGGAGAAGTGGTGGAGAAGTCGGCGTCGCCGGGGAAAAGAAAAAGCCCCCTGTTGGGGGCTTTGAAAGTGGAGCCGAGGGGGCTCGAACCCCTGACCTTCTGGCTGCCA
>JBGPLW010000108.1:0-8188 GCA_041486645.1 Gaiellaceae bacterium
CGGGTACCGGCTCGAATTGCGCGGTCGTCACAAGGGAAGTGTAGGCAGAGGCCTCGCAACCAGGTTTCAACCTGGAAGTCGTCTCAGAATGCGTCGTCGAGTCGGCGGCAGAGAATGAGTGCAGCTGCGAGTTGCGCGAAGGCGAGGTAGAGCTCGGGTCGTCGTTCCCAGCGTGTGGTCAGTCGTCGCTGGTTGTGCAGCCACGCGTTCGTTCGTTCGATCGGCCAGCGGTGGCGGGCTTGGGCGTCGCGGCTGCGACCGGTTCCGGGCTTTCGTTTGCGCGGGATGAGCGGCGTGATGCCGCGCTCGCGCAGGGAATCCCGGAGCCAGTCTGCGTCATAGCCGCGGTCGGCGAGGAGCCTGTTCGGCCGGTTCTCCCGTCCCCGACGGCGGACGCGCAAGCGCGGCACCGCGTCCACGGTCGCGAGCGCGTGCACGCGGTCGTGCCGGTTCCCGGGCGCGAGCAGCAGTGCCAGGGGGACGCCGCGCCCGTCGCAGACAAGATGCAGCTTCGTCGACGGCCGGCCGCGATTTACCGGGCTCTTGCCGGTCGTGGCGCCCCTTTTTTGGCGTCCACGATCGTCGAGTCGAGCATCGCTCGCTGCCAGTCGAGCTTGCCCTCGACCGCGAGTCGATGCTGCAGCCGCTCGACCAGCTGCGCCCAAACGCCGGCTCGTTGCCACTCATCGAAACGGCGCCAACACGTCTTCCCCGACGGGCGGCCAGCCGTCTGGGGCAACTCCTTCCACGGGATCCCCCAACGCAACACGGTCAGGATCCCCTCCAAACACGCCCGCTCCGGGTAGCGCTTCCGACCCGGATAGCGAAAGCGGCGCTCCGGCACCGGCAGCAACGGCTCGACCTCACACCACAACGCCTCCGGCACACGCACCAACATCCCAGCCATCGTCGACCTCCCGATCGGATGACACCGACCGAGTTCGAGATCCAACGACGGGTCCCTTCATAACGAGACCAGCTCCTGGTTGCAGTCGTTGTGCTGTGCACGCTGTCCGGAACGACTGCAACCTGACTGAAGTCAGGTTGCATCTTTGCTAGACCATCTCGCGGCGGCCCAAGAGCGCCCGGCCGAGCGTCACTTCGTCGGCGTACTCGAGATCGCCACCGACGGGCAGCCCGCTCGCGAGGCGCGTCACCCGCACGCGGCCGCGGAGACGGTCGGCGAGATAGGCCGCCGTCGCTTCGCCCGTCATGTTCGGATTCGTCGCGAGGACGACCTCCTGCACGCCGTTCTGCTCGACGCGCCGGAGGAGCTCGTCGATGGTCAGGTCGGCCGGGTCGACGCCGTCGAGTGGCGACAGCGCGCCGCCGAGCACGTGGTAGAGGCCCCGGAACTCCGCGGTGCGCTCGAGCGACAGCAGGTCGACCGGCTGCTCGACGACGCAGATGATCGAATGGTCGCGCCGGGTGTCGAGGCAGATCGAGCACGTCTCCTCCTCGGTGAGGTTGCCGCACTCGCGGCAGAAGCGGACGCGCTCCTTCACGACGACGATCGCGTCGGCGAGCGCCTGCGCCTCCTCCTTGCTCGCCTGGAGGATGTGGAACGCGAGCCGCTGCGCGGTCCGGCTGCCGATTCCGGGCAGCCGCGTGAGCTGCGCAACGAGGTTTTCGACGGCCGGGCTCAGCATTTGCGGAGCGTAGCCGTCCGCTGCGGACATCCCCCTCGATCCCCGGTACGGTGCGGTCGTGCGGGGTCGTTACCTGGCTTCGAACTGGCTCTGGGGCCTTATCTTTCTCGCCCTCGTCGGCGTCGTCGTGTGGGGCTGGGTCTTCGACTTCACCGTCTAGCGATTCAAAGGCCGAAGCGCTCAATTGCCCGCTCGGCGATCACGGAACCGATCGCCAGGCAGGACGTCGCAGCAGGCGAAGGCGCATTGAGGACGTGCAGCGACGCGGGGCCATCCTCGATGACGAAGTCGTCGACGAGCAGTCCTTCCGGGCTCATTGCCTGTGCGCGGATACCGGAGCCGGCACGGCTCACGTCGCTTGTCGAGATCGCACGAATGTAACGGCGCATGTCGGCAACGGCAGCGAGCTTCACGGAGTCGCGCCAGATCTCGAGGGCGCCCGTTCTTGCATAGCGCCGCGCGAGCCGCGCGAATCCCGGCCACAGGAACGCATCACGCGAGTCGCGCAAGGAAAGAGCCGTGCGCCGGTACCCCTCACGCGCCAGAGCGGGCACGGCGTTTGGGCCGACGGTCACCCGGTCGTCGGCGCCTCGCGTGAAATGCACACCGAGAAAGGGAAAGCTCGGGTCGGGAACCGGGTAGATGAGCCCGCGCACGAGCGCGGCTGCTGCGTCGCTCAGTTGCCAGTAGGAGCCGCGGAAGGGAACGATGCGCACGCCGGGAGTCGCGCCGGCGAGCTCTGCGACACGGTCCGACTGTAGGCCCGCGCACGCGACAAGCGCCGAAGCCTCGATGTCCCCCGCAGTTGTGCGCACTCGGACATGCCCGGTGCGAGCCGCGACGCTTGTGAGCTGCGCTCCGAACCGAAATTCGACGCCGCGCCCTCGCAGCTCGTCGGTCAGGCGTGCAGCGACCAGCTTGAAGTCGACGACCGACGTCTCGGGCACATGGAGCGCGCGCACACCGTGGACGTTCGGCTCGATCTGGCGCAGCTCGTCGCCGTCGAGCACGTGCAAACCGTCGATGCCGTTTTCGCGTCCGCGTCGCTCGAGCTCCTCGAGCCGTCCGAGCTCGGCTTCGGTTGCGGCGACGACGAGCTTTCCACGACGAATGATCGGGATCTCCCATTCGCCGCACTTCTCGCGGAGCGCTGCGGCTCCGGTGCGACAGAGCTGCGCCTTCAGCGATCCGGGGACGTAGTACAGGCCCGCGTGGACGACGCCGGAGTTGTGCCCGCTCTGATGCCGCGCAGGGCCTCGCTCCTTTTCGAGGACGACGATGCGAAGTCCGGGCGACCGCTCGAGAATCCTGTAGGCGCTGGCGAGTCCCAGGAGGCCGGCGCCGACGACCGACAGGTCATAGCGCGGCTGGGCAGTCAATCAGCCTTCGAGGCCGGGGAGCCCGAGCCCGCCGAGAAGCTCCGACTGCATCGCCTGCGCCTTCGCCTCGACGGCGGCCGCCGCGGAGCGAAGCGCCTCGTTCACGCCCGCGAGCACGAGGTCGGCGAGGCCTTCGGCGTCCGACGGGTCGATCGCGTCGGGCGAGATCGTGATCGAGAGCACCTGGCCGGCGCCGTTCGCCGTCACCTTGACCATGCCGCCGCCGACGGAGGACTCGGCCACTTCCTTCACCGCGTCCTCCTGCATGCGCTGCACCTGCTCCTGCATCTGCGCAGCCTGCTGCATCAACTTATTCATGTCGAAGCTCATTCCCGCTCCCGTGCGTCGAAGGTCTCCTTCATCAGCTCGAGAATCCGCTCCTCGCCGGCCGGGCCCTCGGCCTCGACCTCTTCGCCGCCTTCCTCGCCCTCACCGACGGCGAAGGCGAGCACGAGCTTCCGCCCCGTCACCGCGTAGAGCGCATCGCGCAGGAGCGTCGCGTTCTTCGGCTCCTCCGCGAGCTGGCGGTGGAACGACGCGCTCGCCGGAAACTCGACGGTCAACGTGTCGCCCTCGAGGTCGGACGGGCGTGCTTCGCCGAGCACGGTCGAGATCGGGATCGACTTCTCCGCGACCGCGGGCACGATCGTGCGCGCCCATGCATCCTGAAGCTGCTCGAGCTCGATGCCGGGCGGCGAGGAGGCCGCGGGCTTCGCTTTCACCTTCGCAGCCGGTGGCGCCGCTTCGGCCGCGGCCGGCTGCGCAGCCGCAGCAGGACCGCGCGACTCGAGCTGCTCGAGCCGGTAGGCGATCGATTCGCGCGAGAGGTCGGCGCCGGGACGCGTCACCTTCACCAGTGCGAGCTCGAGCGGCAGCCGCGGGTCGCCGCCCTGGCGCATGTCGTCGACGGCGACCGCGAGCAGGTCGAGCAGCCGGATCACCGTCGGCTCACCGAGCTGGTTCGCCTGCGCGCGCAAGCGCTCGCGTGCTTCCTCGGTCACGGGCAGCGACTCCGGCACCTCACCCATGTGCTGCACGAGCAGCAGATGGCGGAGGTGCTCGATCAGCTCCGAAACGAGCCGGCCGAGGTCGTGTCCCTGCTCGGAGAGCTCTTCGACGAATGTCAGCGCGCCGGCAGTGTCGCGGTCGACCACGAGATCGCAGAGCCGGAAGAGCGCCTCCTCCTCGACGGTGCCGAGCAGCTGGAGCACCGACTGCACGGTCACCTTGCCCTCGGTCGCGGCGGAGAGCTGGTCGAGCGTCGACGTCGCGTCGCGGAACGAGCCGCGCGCAGCCCGGGCGATGAGCGAGAGCGCCTGCGGCGGCGCGTCGAGGCCCTCACCCTCCGCGACCCGCGTCATCACCGTCACGAGATCCTGCAAGCGCGGCCGCTGGAAGACGAACGTCTGGCAGCGCGAGCGCACCGTCGGCAGCACCTTCGACAGGTCGGTCGTGCAGAAGACGAACACGAGATGCGGCGGCGGCTCCTCGATCAGCTTCAGCAGCGCGTTCCACGCCGCATCGGTGAGCTGGTGCGCCTCGTCGAGGATGTAGACCTTGTGCCGGCCCTCGACCGGCTGGAGCACGACGCGGTCGCGGATTTCGCGGATGTCGTCGATGCCACGCTGCGACGCCGCGTCCATCTCGATCACGTCGAGTGACGTGCCGGCGGCGATGCCCAGACAGACAGAACACGTGCCGTCGGGCTCGGCCGTCGGGCCGTTCACGCAGTTGAGGCTCTTCGCGAGGATGCGCGCCATCGACGTCTTGCCGGTGCCGCGCGGGCCTGCGAAGAGGTACGCCTGCCGCACCTGACCCGACCCGATCGCGTTCTTCAACGTCCGGACGACCGCCTCCTGACCGACGACCTCGTCGAAGGTCTGCGGACGGTACTTCCGGTAGAGGGCGGCCACGGAACGATTCAAGCAGGAACAGGTGCGCGTCGCACCCGCTCGGAAACGGCCAGGGCCACCAGGACGAGGACGACGAGGAGAAGCGCCCATTTCGTGTGATCGGCGGTGCGGATCGTCGCGAAGGCGAGAAGCGGGAGCCCCTCCGGCCGGAGCCGGAGCGCGGCCCAGGCGCAGGCGGCGAGGAGGAGGACGGCTGCGAGGAGCCCGTAGCTCTGGTGCACCGCCCGGTCCACGCGCAAGAGCTCGGGTGCGCTGTGCTCGACGAGCAGCCAGGCGACGACGGCCGCACCGGCCGTCGCGAGGTCGCGGCGCCCGAGCGGGAGCCGGGTGGCCGCAATTGCGGCCGCGGCCGCGACGAGCACCAGCGCGAAGAACGGGACGATCGCGAGCCAGCCGTGCCCGACGCCGCCGATGCTGACGACGGTCGGCGTGAAGTTGCCGTGGCCGATGCGTGAGAGCCAATGCCGGGTGTCGTCGTTCTGGAGCAGCGGCTCGGCGCTCGTCGCCACCACCATCACCGCCGCCGACACGAGCGCGAGCCCGCCGACCGTCGCCGGCCGGCGCCGCAGCGCCGGCGCGAGTGCGAAGCCGAGGAACGGCAGCAACGGGATCAGAAACCGCGGCCCGGGCGACCAGCCGCCGATCGCGAACGCGGTGGGCTGGCGGGCGGAGTTCCAGATGAGCTCGACCGCGGCCAGCGCCGCGATCAGGCCGGCTTCGGCGCGGAGGCCACGCCGCCAGAGGAGCACCGTGCCGGCGGCCGCGGCCGCGACGACGGGCGTCACGACGAGCAGGCCGCGCTGGCTCAGCAGCACCTCGACGAGCACGCGGAAGCTCGGCAGGCCCTGGCCGAAGAACCCGGTCTGCTGCCAGTTGCCCGCCGCGCCCTGTCCGGGCTCGCCGGCGTAGGCGAGGTGCAGTGGATTCCCGAACGCCCACACGTTGAAGACCCAGAGCGGCAGCAGGCCGACGAGGCCGCCGGCCGCGAACGCGGCGAGCCGCCGGAGCCGCGGCGTGCCCGCGGCCGCGTAGAGCCCGAGCACCACCGCGGGAATCGCGAGCGGAAGATCCGTGGCCACCGCGAGGCCCGCAGCTGCGCCGGCGGCCGCGACGCGCAGCGGGCTCCGGTCGCGCCCGAAGAGGAGTGCAAACGAGAGGAACGCGAGCGCAGCGGCCGGGACGTGCGCAAAGAGGACCGTCGAAAACGGCAGGACGAGCGTCGCGAGGCCGAGAATCGCGGCCGCGGCGATTCCGAGACCCGGCTCGAGGCGGTCGACCGTTCGCCGCACGAGCAGCAGCAGCCCGAGCGCGGGCAGCACGACGGCCCAGAGACCGATCTGCCAGACGGCGCGCAAGGGTACGCCTGCCATCGCGTCGGGGTAGCGAAGGTTCGCGTTCGGGTTCTTCGGCACCGCGTGCGCCGCGCGCAGAACGAGATAGAACGGCGCGGTCCAGAGATCGAGCGCCGGCCCCTTTGCTGCGTAGTAGTGGCCGTGGCTTCGCACGAGGTCGCACGTCTCGTTTGCGTAGCGATCGATGAACGGATGGCCCTCGGCGATCGCGCGGATCGCCGCGTAGTGCGCGCTCTGCGCGCAGCCGACCGATTGCATCGGCACCGCGTACGCCAGCGCGATCGCCGCGATCGCGACGACGCCGAGGAGGTGGGAGCGGCGCACAGGAGCACTTTAGAAGCTCCAATTGGATGATCCGGCGGCCCGTGCTGTCCAGTTGGAGCTTCAAGGCCGGGCTGCCCGCGCACCTGGAAGGGAATGCTTAGCGCTGCTTCCTCCCGGACCTGACGCGGTTCACATGCTCCCACTGCGCGGAGCCCGGCCGCGGCCAGTGTAGCGTTGCCCGGCGTGAGCGGCTTCGGCGTCTTCTCGGTCGCAGGCGGCACCGCGCGCGTCGGTTGGCGCGACGGCGACGAGGTCGTCGATCTCTCCGGTCTCGACGACGTCTACGCACAGCCGTCGTTGAACCCGCTCATGGGGCTCGGCCGCGAAGCATGGGACGAGTCACTCGCCGCCGCGCGCGCACACGACGGCGCGCGCACGAAGCTCACCGTAGCGACGATGCACCTGCCGTTCGAGGTCGCCGATTACGTCGACTTCAGCTCGTCGCTCGAGCACGCAAACAACATGGGGCGCATGTTCCGTCCGGACGGCGAGTCGCTTCTGCCGAACTGGCGCTGGCTCCCGGTCGGCTACCACGGCCGCGCCGGCTCCGTCGTCGTGAGCGGCACCGACGTGCGCCGCCCGCGCGGCGAGCTGAAGGAGCCGGGCTCCGACGCGCCCGAGTACTCGCCGTCCCGCCGCCTCGACTTCGAGCTCGAGCTCGGCTTCGTCGTCGGCGTGCCGACCGCGCCGGGCGAGACGGTGCCGCCGGAGCGCTTCGCCGATCACGTCTTCGGCGTCGTGCTCGTGAACGACTGGAGCGCGCGCGACATCCAGGCCTGGGAGTACGTGCCGCTCGGGCCGTTCCTCGGCAAGTCGTTCCAGACGTCGATCGCAGCCTGGGTGACGCCGCTCTCGCTCCTCGCGGCGCATCGCGTCGAGGCGCCCGTCCAGGAGCCGCCCGCGCTGCCGCATCTCGCCGGCGGCCGTGACTGGGCGCTCGACGTCGACCTCGAGGTGGAGCTGAACGGCGCCGTCGTCTCGCGCGGGAACGCACGCTCGCTGTACTGGACGATGCCGCAGCAGCTCGCCCATGTCACGTCGAACGGGGCCCGCCTCCGCACCGGCGACCTGATGGCGTCGGGCACGATCTCCGGTGCCGCGCACGGCAGCGAGGGCTCGCTCATCGAGCTCGCCGAGAACGGCGCCCGGCCGCTCCGGCTGCCGGATGGCTCGGAGCGGCGCTTCCTCGAGGACGGGGACGAGGTCGTCCTGCGCGGCCGCGGGGGCGGCCTCGAGCTCGGCGAAGTGCGCGGCAGAATCACGCCCTCCTAGTCATACCGACCTCACACCAAAGCGCATCCGTGTTTCCGACGGCTCCGTCGCACAGTGCGCTTGTGGCAATGGCGAGCATCCTGGTCAGCGAGGCGGACCCCGACGTCCGGCGTCTGCTCATCGTGTTGATGGAGCGCCTCGGACACGAGGCGATCGCACTCGATCGGCACGTCGAGGTTCCGCCTCGCGGCGACCTGCTCCTCCTGGAGCCGGCAACCCCCTGGTGCGTCGAGCAGGCCCGGCGCGTGCGCATGTTCTTCCCGGAGATCCCGATCGTGTGCATGGGCCAGAACCCCGAG